>DASTDN010000489.1:0-23040 GCA_035710365.1 Streptomyces sp.
CGTTCACCGTGTAGGTGGCCACGACGTTGTCCGCGGAGTCGGAGGTGCTGGAGGACTTCAGGCGGTAGGCGGAGCCGTCCGGGGCGACCAGGTCGACGACGAGGTCACCGCGGTAGCTGTGGGTGATGTCCACGGCGACCCGGAGGGCCGAGGGGGCGTTGCCGCTGCGGCCGGAGACCGTGACGGGGGACTCGACGGCCGGGCCGGCGTCCGGGATCGCCACGGGGGCGGTGCTGGAGTAGGTGGAGCCGCCGCTCGTGCCGCCCTTGACGGCCTGCACCGTCCCGGCCGCGTCCGCGAGGCCCGCGCCGCAGCCGCCGGTGCAGGTGCCGGGCAGGGCACGGGCATTGCTCTTGATCGCCGACTCGGTCTGCGCCGGGGTCAGGGCGGGGTTCGCCGACTTCATCAGCGCGGCCAGGCCCGCGACGTGCGGGGAGGCCATGCTGGTGCCCTGGTAGTAGGCGTAGTTCTCGGACGACGGGCTCTGGGTGCCGGAGTTCAGCGTGGAGAGGATGCCGCCGGAGGTGGTGGTGCGGGTCTCGCCGCCGGGCGCGGCGATGTCGACGACCGTGCCGTAGTTGGAGTAGTACGAGCGGGCGCCGGAACGATTCGTCGCCGCGACCGAGATGACGTTGCCGCAGCTCGCCGGGGAGTAGTTCGCGGCGTTGGCGTTGCTGTTCCCGGCCGCCACGACGACCGTGGTGCCCCGGGCGACCGCGCCGTTGACCGCGTTCTGGGTGGCGCTGGTGCAGGACCCGCTGCCGCCCAGGCTCATGTTGATGACCTCGGCGACGTTGGCGTTGGCGGGCACGCCGGAGACGGTGCCGCCGGACGCCCAGGTGATGGCGTCGATGATGTCGGAGTCGTAGCCGCCGCACTTGCCGAGGACGCGCAGCGGGGAGACCTTCGCGCCGTACGCGATGCCGGCGACGCCCTTGCCGTTGCCGGTGACGGCGGCGATGGTACCCGCGACGTGCGTGCCGTGCCAGGAGGAGCCGCCGGAGCCGGTGCCCGGGCCGCACTCGTCGGTGGCGTACCAGTCGCCCGGGTCGGCCGGGTTGCCGTCGCGGCCGTCGCCGTCGACGGAGACCGCCGTGTCGGAGATGAAGTCGTAGCCGCCGACGATGTTGGCACCCAGGTCGGAGTGGGTGACGTAGCCGGTGTCGATGACGGCGACGGTGACGCCGCTGCCGGTGGACAGGTCCCAGGCACCCGGCACGCGCATGCCGGCGGTGGCCTCGTGGAGGTCCCACTGCTTGGTGTACTCGGTGTCGTTCGGCGTGGCGAGCGGCCGGTTGAGGCGGTCGGGCACGACGTAGGAGACCTGCGGGTCGGCCCGGTACTCGGCGATGACGTCGGCGACGCCGGACGCCGTGGCGTCGCCGCCGAGGTCGACGAGGGCGGCTCCGGTGCCGAGGCGGCGGCTGAAGCCGAGGTCCTCACCGGTCTTCTCGCCCTTGGCCGCGGCGTCGGCGGAGGCGGCCTTGTTCGACGTGGCCTCGGCGGCGCCGGCCTCGTAGCCGACGATGAGGCGCTCGGCGGGTACTCCGGGGGCGGCCTCGGTGGCGGCCGCGGGGACGGCGGCCTTCGGGGCGGCGGGCCCCTGGGCGGCGGGCCCCTGGGCGGAGGCCACCTGGGCGGAGGCGACGGTGAGCAGGGCCGCGGAGAGGGCGGCGACGGACACGAGCGTCCGTCTCGGGGAGTCGGGGGTACGCAAGGACTTGCCTTTCGTGCCGTAGCTCCGGGCAGCGCGGAGCGGAGGTCGGTCGCTTCGCGGGAGGAAGCGGCGGTGGGGAGGCGTCGGAAGACGACGTGAGGGCCGGCCGTGCGTGCGGTGCGCCGCGGACCCGTTCGGGGTTGCCTGTGGGGCGGCTGCGCTCGAACGATAGGCACGGCGCAGGTGACGCGGATACAGGGGAAACCCTTGAGCCACCCTCGATCCGGCTGGAAACCGACCCTGCATTCCGACCGGTTCACCACTTCTTGCGAGGTTCACGCGGGATGTCCGCAGCGGGTGCGTACGGGGTCGTTGCCCCCTCCGGCGCGGCACGGCCCGTGCACCCGGGCCCGGCCGGGGCGGCGAGGGCGCCCTGAAGCATTCCGGGGACAGCGGCGGCGTCGTGTGCGCGGGGGCGCACGGGGCCGCGAAACCCGGCACTTCCCGGGGACCGCCCGGCGGATCATCACGATGCGGCAGCAGCAAGTAACCGGGCGCGCAGGTCACTTGACGACCGGTGTCCGCACACGATTGGCTCCGGGCCAGTGGACGGGGGAGCGGGGCGCGCCACGCGGTACCGGTCCCGCGCTCCGTGACGCTCCGCCATGCTCTTGCTCGGCCGCTCAGCGAGGTGCCGCACGCCATGACCAGTCCTCCACCGCCTCGTTCCCGCGCCGCGTCGGGAGGCTTCACCCGCGTCGCGGCCCTCGCTGCACTCGCCTGCCTGCTGCTGACCGGGTGTTCGAGCGGCGGCGCGGCCGGTGACCGGGCGGACGGCGGGGACGGTGCGGGCGCCGGACGGCTCCAGGTCGCGATGATCACCCACGGCGGCGAGGGCGACACGTTCTGGGACCGGGTGCGCAGGGGCGCCGAGACGGCCGCCGCCAAGGACCGCGTCGACCTGACGTACGCCAGCGACCCCGACGCCGCCGGGCAGGCCGAACTGGTGCGCAAGGCGGTCCGCGACAAGGTCGACGGCATCGCGGTCACCCTCGCCAAGCCGCGCGCCATGCGCGAGCCGATCGCCGCGGCCAAGGCGGCGGGCATCCCGGTCGTGGGCCTCAACTCCGGTATCGGGGCGTGGCGTTCGGTGGGGCTGATGGAGTTTTTCGGCCAGGACGAGAGCCTCGCGGGCCGGGCCGTCGGCGACAAGCTCGACAGCCTGCGGGCCCGGCACGCCCTGTGCGTCATCCACGAGCGCAGCAACGTCGCCCTGGAGGCGCGCTGCGCCGGCGTGAAGAAGGCCTTCGGCGGGGAGACCGAGATGCTCTACGTCGACGGCAGCGACATGGCGGCGGTGACCGACGCCGTCGCCGCGGCCCTGCGGCAGGACCCCGGCATCGACGGGGTCGTCACGATGGGCGCGCAGTACGCGCTCGCCGCGGTGGACTCGGTGCGGGCGGCGGGCAGCGGGGCCCGGGTGGCGACCTTCGACCTCAACCAGGAGCTGGTGGCGGCCGTGCGGCGCGGCGAGGTGGAATTCGCCGTGGACCAGCAGCCCTACCTCCAGGGCTATCTGGCCGTGGACGCGCTGTGGCTGTACCGGACCACCGGGAACGTCAGCGGCGGCGGCGAGACACCCGTGCTCACCGGCCCCGACTTCGTCACCCGCAGGAACGTCGCCGCGGTCGCCGGATTCGCGGCCGGCGGGACACGCTGACAGGGGACGGTCATGTCTTCACGGAGTACGGCCCGGCGCAGACTCGGCTCCATACGGGTTTCCCTGATCCTGCTGGCCGTGGTGCCCTGCGTGACGCTCGCCGCCATGTGGAGCATCACGACGATCCAGATGTTCTCGGAGGGGCTGCGGCTGCGTGACCAGACGCAGTTGAGCCGGTCCACGGGCGCGATGGGCACCGAGGCGACGCTGGCGCTGCAGCGGGAACGGCGCCTGTCGGCGGCCTGGCTGTCCGGGCACGCTCCCCTGAACGCGCTCCATGCCCAGCGGCAGCAGACGGACCGCGCGGTCGCCGAACTCCTCAGGCAGAGCGACCTGATCGAGCGGGCTCCCGCCCGCATCGAGGACCGGCTGTACTCGGTCGTCGCCTCGATCGGCAGCCTGGAGTACTACCGGGGCCAGGTCGACGACCCCACCGACATCACCGCCGGCCAGGCCCTGGAGCAGTACACGTCGATCATCGACGACCAGATCCACGCCTTCGAGGAGCTGTCCCAGGTCGACGACGGCGACCTCACCTCCCAGGCCGGCCCCCTCGTCGCGCTGGAACACGCCTCGGAGCTGATCTCCCGCGAGGACGCCCTGCTCGGCCTGGCCCGGCGCTCCGGGCACCTCGACGAGGAGGCGCGCGGGGAGTTCCTGCAGCTCGTCACCACCCGCCGCTGGATCATCCAGGACCAGGTGGTGCCCTCGCTGCGCGGCCCGACGAAGGCGGCGACCGAGCGGATCCTCGGCAGCCCGCAGTGGCGGACACTGGAGGACGTGGAGAACGAGGTCCTCGCGGCCCGCGCGCACGGCGGCACGGGCAAGGTGGCGCTGCCGGACGTCCACGAGCGGTGGAGCACCGCCATGGAGAAGCTGTCCGAGTCGTACGCGTCCCTCGTCCAGCGGCAGACGCACGACCTGGTGGAGCGCAGCGCCCGCCGGGCCGACAAGCTGCTCATGACGGCCGCCTGGCTGAGCGCCGGGGGCTTCGTGGCGCTGCTGCTGTGCGTGGGCATGTCCTGGCGGATCACCCGCTCCCTGTCCCGCCGGCTGCGCGGCCTGCGGGTGGCCACGCTGCGCCTCGCGGAGGAGCGGCTGCCGGAGGTGGTGGCCCGGCTCGACCGGGGCGAGAGCGTCGACGTGGAGTCGGCGACGCCGCCGCTGGACTACGGGGAGGACGAACTCGGCCAGGTGGCGCAGGCGTTCAACACGGCGCAGCGCACCGCCGTGCACACCGCGGTGGAGCTCGCCGACAACCGGCGCGGCTTCCAGAAGGTCATCCTGGGCATCGCCCGGCAGAGCCAGAACCTGGTCAACCTCCAGCTCAGCAAGCTCGATGCGCTGGAGCGGGAGCACTCCGACCCCGACGTCCTCAAGGGGCTGTACGAGCTCGATTCCACGGCGAGCCAGCTACGCCGCTACGAGGAGAACCTCGTCATCATCAGCGGCGGCCGGCCGCGCCGCAGCTGGCGGCATCCGGTGGCGCTGCTGGACATCCTGCGCAGCGCGGTCGGGGAGGTCGCCGAGTACCGGCGGGTGGAGGTGCGCACCGAGGAGGAGGTGTGCCTCGCGCCGCCCGCGGTGGCCGACGTGATCCACCTGCTGGCCGAACTCATCGACAACGCGACGGTGTACTCGCCCGCGCCCGGCGCGGTCGAGGTGCGGGCGGTGCTGGTCGCCGAGGGGCTGAAGGTCGAGATCGAGGACCGCGGCCTCGGCATGGCGGCGGACGACTACGCCTCGCTCAACGCGCAGTTGGCGATGGACCCGGAGTTCGACGTGGCGGCCCTCGCAGACGACCTGCGTCTGGGCATGTTCGTGGTCGCCCGCCTCGCCCACCGCCACGGCATCGGCGTCACGTTCGGCCCGTCGCCGTACGGCGGCACGACGGCGGTCGTGGTGATCCCGTACGAGGTGGTGGTGCGGGAGGAGCAGGCGGCCGCGCCGGACGCCCCGGGCGGTGGCGCGGGCGTCCACGGCGGCGACACGGCAGGCGGTGAGGCCGTCGGCCCGGGTGAGTCCGGAGTCCCCGGCGACGCGCCCGCCGCGGTCGCCGAGTCCGCTCCCGCTCCGCCCGCGGTGTCCGCCCCGGCCGCCCCGGTCTCTCCGGCCGCCGGACCCGCCGGACCCGCCGGACCCGCCGCGGCTGCCGTGGCCGCACGGTCCGCCCCCGGCCGGTCCGGGAACCGGCCCGGCGGCCCGTCCGCGCGGTCCGGGGCCGCCGGTGCTCCCCCGCTCACCCCGTTGCCGCGGCGGGTGCCGCGGCGGAACCCCGCGGCCGGGTCGCGCGAGGAACCGGCCGCCCGGCGGACGGACGGCCCGGACAACTCGGGCGGCCCGGACGGCCCGGACGGCCCGGACGAGGAATTCACCGCCGAGCGGGCCGCCTCCTCGCTGGCCGGGTTCCAGCGCGGCACGCTCAAGGCCCGCCAGGAGGACGCCGGCGGGCCGACGCCCCCGGGCGGGCCCTCCGCGCCTCCCGTGACACCCTCCGCCGATCCCGGCGACCGCACCGACCACCCCGACCGTGCCGCTCCGGCCGACCCCGCCGACCCCGCCGACCCCGCCGACCGCTGACGAAGGACACCCCCATGACGCTGCCCTCCCCCGCGACGAACCCCCAGCTCGACCAGTTGCTGACCGGACTGGTGGAACGGGTCGCCGACGCCAGTCAGGCGGTGGTGCTGTCCGACGACGGGCTCGTGCTCAGCAAGTCGACGGGGTTCCTGCGGGACGACGCCGACCGGCTGGCGGCGACCGCGTCCGGGCTGATGAGTCTCAGCAAGGGCGTCAGCATGGACTTCCGGGGCGGTCCGGTGCGGCAGGCGCTCATCGAGATGGCCAACAGCTATCTGATCCTCACCTCGGCGGGGCCGGGCGCCCTGCTGGTCGTGCTGACCGGGCCGAACGCCGACGTCGGCGTGGTCGCGTACCAGATGAACCTGCTGGTGAAGAAGATCGGCGAGCATCTCAGCGCGGCGCCGCGTGCCGCCGCGGGGCCCGCGGACGACGACGGCGCGTGAGGTGGGCGGGCCGGAACCGGAGGGCCGGCTCGTCCGGCCGTTCACTCTGACCGGCGGCCGGACCCGGCCCAGCCGCGAGGACTTCACGCTCATCACGACGGTGACCGCGGTGGACCCGCCGCCGGAGGGCGCCGCCCGGCCGCAGGCGGAACAGCTCCGGATCCTGCGGCTGTGCGGCGAGCCCGTCGCGGTGGCGGAGCTCGCCGCACGGCTCGATCTGCCGGTGAGCGTCGTGGTGATCCTGCTCAGCGATCTGCTGGAGGCGGGCCGGATCACCGCCCGCCCCCCGCATCCCGTCACCCGCACGTCCGTGGACCTGGATCTGCTGCGCAGGCTCAAGGAGGGACTCGGCCGGCTCTGACCGCGCGCCCCGCACGGCCGGGACCGGCCCGGTCCCGCGCGCCGGGGCGCCCGGCCGGCTCAGTCGAGGCCGACGGACTCCAGCCAGGCGGTGGCGACGTCCAGCGGGTCCTTCTTCTCGAGCTGGACCTGGGCGTCCAGCTCGAGGAGCGTCCGCGTGTCCAGCTTCGCGGAGACCGCGTCGAGGGCGGCGGCGCCCTTGTCGGGCAGCCCGCCCCGGTGGACGAGGGGCTGTACGTTCTGGAAGCCGAAGAGGTTCTCCGGGTCCTTCAGGACGACGAACGTCTCCTTGCTGATGGTGGGGTCGGTGGTGAAGAGGTCCGCGACCTGCACGGTGTTCTTCTTCAGCGCCGCCTGGGTGAGCGGGCCGCCCGCGTCGAGCGGCTTGAAGGACTTGAACGAGAGGCCGTAGACGGATTTCAGGCCCGCGAGACCCTGGTGCCGGGTCTGGAACTCGGGCGAACCGCCGATCACCAGGTCGCCGGCCGCGTCCTTGAGGTCGGCGATGGTGGAGTCGGCGCTCAGCCCGTACTTCTTCGCGGTGGCCGCGTTGACGGTGACGGAGTCCTTGTCCTGCGCGGCGGACGGCTTGAGCAGCGTGAGCTTCGCGTCGAGCTTCTTCTCCAGCGCGGCGGTCGTCTCCTCGACGCTCTTCGGGGCGGCCTTGGGGTCGAGGTAGGCCAGCAGGGAACCGTTGTACTCGGGCAGGACGGTGACCGAGCCGTTCTTGATCAGGCCGTACGTGGTCTCGCGGCTGCCGATGTTGGGCTTGTAGGTGACCTTGATGCCCCTGGCCTTCAGGGCCTCGCCGTAGATGTCGGCGAGCAGGATGCTCTCGGCGAAGTTGTTCGAGCCGACGACGACGGTGTCGCCGCCCCCGCTGCCGCCCGCCAGCGGGTCGGAGGGGTCGTCGGAGGAGGAACAGCCCGCGAGCAGGGCTGCCGTGGCGCCGACCGCGACGGTGAACGCGATCGTGGGGCTCGTCCGGGACCGGCTGCTGCTCTTCGCGGTGGAAGTCATTGAATGATCCAATCCAGCCACTTACTGGTCAGTCAAGAGCGCTCGGATGAATAATTCGCGACAAGTTCCGCTCGATTGCAGACAGCGACGGTCCGGTTCCCGGGCCGTGACACCCGTACGCCGACGGCCCGGTTCCGGCGTCACCGGTCCCGTGCCCCCGGTCTCCCTGTCGCCGCCGGTCTCCCGGCGCCGGTTTCCCTGTCCCCGGTCCTCCGGCGCCGGTTCCCTCGCAGGTTTCCGTGTCACTGCCTGCGGACGCCGGGCGACACCGCGAGGCGGCCCACCGCCCAGAACACCGCCAGGGTGACCAGGGCCAGCGCGGCGACGAGGGTGGCGCCACCGACGACCTTCTCGTAGTCGCGCTGGTACAGGCCGTCGATGATGTAGCGCCCGAGCCCGCCGAGGCTGACGTACGCCGCGATGGTGGCCGTGGACACGATCTGGATGGCGCCCGAGCGCAGACCGCTGAGGATCAGCGGGAGCGCGGCCGGGAGTTCGATCTGGAACAGCACCCCGGTCTCGCTCATGCCCATGCCCCGCGCGGCGTCCACCGGGGACGGGTCGACCGAACGCATCGCCTCGTAGGTGGTGACGAGGATCGGCGGGACGGCGAGGACGACCAGCGGCGTCATCACGTTCACCATGCCGAAGCCCACCATCAGGGTCATCAGCACCAGCAGGCCGAAGGTGGGCAGCGCCCGCCCGGCGACGGCGATCAGGGCGAGGACGTTCCCGCCGCGCCCGTAGTGGCCAGTGAGCATGCCGACCGGCAGGGCGATCGCCGCGGCGATGCCGAGTGCCTCCAGGGTGTACTGGACGTGCTCGGCCACGCGCGTGGGGATGCCGTCGTAGCCGTGCCAGTGGGCGCCGTCGGTGAAGAAGGCGTCGACGAAGGTCAGCAGGTTCACCGGGCCGCGTCCTCACGTGCTGTGTCCTCGCCCGCCGCGGTGGTCGGTCCGGGCGCGTCGGCCTTCGGGGCCCTGCGGGTGCCGCGCGGCATCCACGGCGTCAGCAGGGACCGTACGACGACCAGCAGGCCGTCGGCGAGGATCGCCAGGGCGGCCATGCTGAGCACGGCGTTCAGCGCGAGTTCGGGCCGGTCGTAGATGTTCGCGTCGTTGATCAGATTGCCGAGGGCGCCCTGGTTGCCGATGAGGGCGCCGATGCTGACGAGGCTGATGCTCGACACCGTCGCCACACGCAGCCCGGCGATGATGGCGGGCGTGGCGATCGGCAACTGCACCTGGAGGTAGCGGCGCAGGGGCCCGAAGCCCATGGCGGTGGCGGCGGCGAGGGTCTCTCCCGGGACGGAGCGGACGCCGTCGACGATGGCCGGGACCAGCACGACGAGGCTGTAGACGGTGAGCGGGATCATCACCGTCAGCTCGGTCTGGCCGGTGTAGTCGATGAGGAGGACGAAGAACGCCAGCGAGGGCACGGCGTACAGCACGGTCGTCACCCACAGCACCGGCGGGTACAGCCAGCGGAAGCGGACGCACAACTGGGCCACCGGCAGCGAGATCAGCAGACCGGCCAGCACCGGCAGCAGGGCCTCGCGCAGATGCAGCCCGACCAGGCCCGGCCAACTGTGCTGGAGGTCGCTGGGGATGTCGAAGAAGCCGCTCATCCGGCGTCCTTGACGGCCGCGTCGGTGCGGGGCGCGCCGTCGGCCGCCTTGCCGGTGCCGGCCCCCGTGCCAGTGCCGGCCGCCGGGTCGGCGTCGCCTGCCGGGTCGGCATCGGTCGCCGGAGCGGCACCGGCCCCCGGGTCGGCACCGGCCCCCGGATCAGCGTCGGGCGTGCCCGGGACGGGCGTGTCGGGGGCGGGTGTGCCGGATGCGCGTCGTTCCGCGTGGGCGGCGCGGATCGCCTCGCCGATGGTCTGCTGGGACGCCACTCCGCACACCCGGCCGTCGGCGTCCACGGCCACGGCCCAGCCGGTCGGCGAGAGCACGGCCCCGTCGAGCGCGGCCCGCAGGGAATCGGTGCCGGGTGTGAAGGGCCGCCCGCAGGAGAGCAGACGGCCGGGGTCGACGGCGCCCGCGGCGAGGTCGCCGGGTTCGGCCCAGCCGAGCGGCCGGCCGTCGGTGCCGGTGACGAGGAGGTAGGGGGCGTCGGGGGCGGCGAGCTGCTCCGCGGTGGCGTCCACGGCGACGACCGGACCGGTCGTCAGGGGCAGGTCCCGGGACGGGAAGAAGGACAGCCCGCGGATGCCGCGGTCGGCGCCGAGGAAGTCCTCGACGAAGGCGTCCGCCGGGTCGGAGAGCAGGTCGGCGGGCGGCGCGAACTGGGCCAGCCGGCCGCCGGTGCGCAGGACCGCGACCATCGTGCCGAGCTTGATCGCCTCGTCGATGTCGTGCGTGACGAAGACGATGGTCTTGCCCAGCTCCTCCTGGATGCGCAGCAGTTCGTCCTGGAGGCCCTTGCGGACGACGGGATCGACGGCGGAGAACGGCTCGTCCATCAGCAGCACGGGCGGGTCGGCGGCGAGGGCGCGCGCCACACCGACGCGCTGCTGCTGGCCGCCGGAGAGCTGGTAGGGGTAGCGCCGCGCCAGGGAGGCGTCGAGGCCGACGCGTGCCATGAGCTCGGCGGCGCGGTCCCGCGCGCGGGCCTTGCCCCAGCCGAGCAGGCGGGGCACGGTGGCGATGTTGTCGAGGATCGTGCGGTGCTGGAAGAGACCGGCGTTCTGGATGACGTACCCCATGGAGCGGCGCAGGGTGTTGACGGGCTGCTGCCTGCTGTCCACGCCGTCGATGAGGATGCTGCCCGCGGAGGGCTCGACCATCCTGTTGATCATGCGCAGGGTCGTCGTCTTCCCGCAGCCCGACGGGCCCACGAGGACGGTGATCGCGCGGTCGGGTATCTCCAGCGACAGCCGGTCGACCGCCACCGTGCCGTCCGGGTACCGCTTGGTGACTGATTCCATGCGTATCAAGGCGCCGAACTGCCCTTCGGTTTGGCATGAGCTGCCCGCTGCGGCCGCGGTCACCGGGGCCGTCGCCGGTCGAGTCTAAGGGGCGGAGGTTTCACACTCCGGCCGGGAACCCTCCCCGCTCCCGGCGTCCCGAAACCGGTGACTTTCCGGGCGAAAACCTGCCTTAAGGGACGGTGACAGGCGGGTGGCGCACCCCTCACGGGCCGGTGACGTGCGGACGGGAGGGGTCCCGCGGACCGTCGGCAAAGGGGCGCGACGGCCCTCGCCGCTCTCTCGCGCGCGGCGCGCACGGCGGCACCGGCGACCGGTTCGGGAGCGATGCGCGGGCACGTATTCAGTCACCCGCGAGCGACTCAGGCGGGTCCGCCGAGGGTACGGGCCAGGGGGCGGTGACCGCCCGCGCGGCGGCGACGGACCCGAGGGTCTCCGCTCCCGACACGGCTCTCGCGGACTTGTGGGCGGAACTGCCGTTCGGACGGGCGGGAATGACGGCAGGATGCGCACAGAAGGATTCGTCGTCCGTCGCACGGAACGCACCACGCGTTCCCCACGTCCGACAGGATGGGATCCGGCACGACGAGCGACACGCAAGGGGAAAGAGGGGGCCATGACCGGTCAGGAGTCGGGGAGCGACAGAACGCCGCCGGACGGGCACGGCACGGCGCCCGTCCCCGACGAGGTCTGGCAGATGTTCCTCGGGGACAGCGAGAGCGCCATCCGCCGTTCCGCACCGCGCGAGCCGTCCGCGCTCGAACGCACCGTCCTGGCAGGTCTGGAGCGCCCGGACGCCGACGGGGTGTTCGTCGCCGTCGGCGAGCTGTGGCAGCCCGAGGACCGGTGGGGCGGCCCGGCCTGGCGCGACATGGACGCCGGGGCCCGGTTCCGCCGCGTGGCCCGCGCCGTCGGCGCCCTCGCGGCGCTGGGCCTGCTGTTCGGGGCGCTCTTCCTGCTGCCCTCCGACAGCGGCAGTCCCTACCGGCCCCCCGGCGGCACGGTCTCGGAGCAGTCGGAGGAAGCCCCGGAGGACCTGCCCACCGCCAGGGCGACCACCGTCCCGAAGGCGGCGTTCGCGCCGGACGGGACGTGACGCGCCGTCCGGCGGTCCCGCCCGCGCCCGTGAGGGGAGAGGCCACCCGTCGCACGGGGGCGTACGGCAGGGCCTGAGGGCGGCCGCACGCGCCGCGGGCCCCTTCCGTGACCCGGGTCGGCGCCGGGGCGCTCCGCCACGGCACATGGCAGGATTTTCGCACCGGTGTCCGCGGGGGGTGCCGGACGGCGGAGGGAGCGGGCATGGTGCGGTGGCGGCCGCTGCGGGGTGTCGTGGCACGGCCCGTTCCCGAACCGGTGGCGACGCCGTTCGTGTGGGCGGGCGCGTTCGTCGGCTCTCTGGTGCTGGTGACGGTGCTGGGTGCGGCGGGCGGGCTGGCCAGTTCGTCCGTGGCGCTCGTGGCGCTGAGTCTGCTCGCGGTGGTGCTGGGCCTGCCGGCCCGGTTCCAGGCGGCGCCGGGCATCGCGGTCGTGTGCTGGATGTTCCTCAACAACTTCGCGGTGGCGCCGCGCGGCCGGCTCAGTTGGGACGGCCATCCCGACGCCGCCCGGTTCGCCGTGCTGCTCGTCGCCGCCGTGCTCGGCACGGTCGTCGCCCGGATAGCGCACGCGCGCGGCGCCCACCACCGGACGACACCGGGCCGCTGACGCGGGTACGGGGTCCGCCGACCGCGGCGGCGGAGCACCGCCGCCGCTCCGGCGCAGCCGTCCTGCGGGCTCCGGCTCAGCCGTCCTGCGGGGCGGGTGGTCCGGGCGGGCTCGGGGAGCCTTCGTTCCAGTCGTCCGGGCCGCCGCCGCGCCAGTCGATCAGCTCCGGGTCGTCCACCGCCGTGTCCACGGCGGGCAGCCCTGCGCCGTGCAGGATCTCCAGCACGTCGAACAGGCCGTACGCGGTGCCCGCCTCCTCGTCGCGGACCGTCACCCGGCGCCCGCCGTCCGGCGCGGGCGGGAACACGACAACAGGGGGGCGCTGCTCCATGCCACCCACCATGCCCGCGCGGGGCCCGGGGCGCAGCCCCGCGGGGGCCTTCCGGGTCCGGGCCCGCTCCGGGGGGGTGCCCCCGGGACGCTCCCGGGCCCGGGGGTGCGGCGCGGCGTCAGTCCGGGCTGCCGCCGTCCGCCGAGCGCCGCTCGAGGAGGGCGTCGCGGATCTCCTTGAGAACCTGCAGCTCGGTCACCTCCAGGACCTCCTTGGATCCTTCCTTCTCCTTGCGGCGGGCCTCCGCGCGGGCGAGGTACTTCGACATCGGCAGGACCATCAGGAAGTAGACCACCGCGGCGGTGATCACGAAGCTGAGCGTGGCGCCGAGGACGGAACCCCACAGGATCATGACGCCGCTGGCGACCGTGCCGTCCGCCGCCTTCTCGCAGGGGCCCTTCAGGCACGAGCTGTAGCTGTCGAGGTTCTGCGTCCCGATGGCGCCCACGAGCGGGTTGATGACGCCCTTGACCACCGAGTTGACGATGTTCGTGAAGGCGGCGCCGATGACGACCGCCACCGCCAGGTCGACCACGTTCCCGCGCAGCAGGAAGGCCTTGAAGCCGTCCAGGACGCCCGGCTCCTTCTTGTCACTCACGGGGAGCCTCTCTCCTTATGTTCAGGTTTTCCAATGAACAGCAGCGCAACTTACGCCACTGCGGTGACGTCCTGACCAACCCGTTACCCCGAGCGGCCTACTTGCCATCAAACCTCCACAATTGCCACTCGCCGGATATCAAACAGGGGTTCACCTGGTCCGCGAGGCGGGTGGACCCGTCACGGACGGCGCCACCCGGCACCCGGATGGCCCGTTGGGGTTCCGTGGCGTCGCAGCAGTGACGGTTCTGCGCACCAGACGAAGATCCGAAGACGGTACGGAGACCCAGCAAGTGTGGACACGCATCGGCGACCCCGAGGTTCTGGCCGCGTCCGGCGGGGAAGGGCACGGCCGGCTCGTCGGCCGGGACACGGAGGCCGGGACCTTGCGGGACCTGCTCCGCGAGCACCGTCTGGTGACGGTGACCGGCCCCGCCGGGGTCGGCAAGAGCCGGCTGGCGGCCGCCGTGGTGACCGCGACGCGCGACGCGACCCGGCAGCACGTCGTCCCCGTGTGCTGGCAGGGCCCCGGGCGGGCGGAGCCCGGCGCGCTGGCCGCGACGGTCCTCCGGGCGGTGTCCGGCATCCGGCCGCGGCGCGACCCGGCGGGCGTCGACGCGGTGCTGCGCGCGCTGCCCGGCGAGCGGAACCTGCTGTTCGTGGACGACGTCGACCCGGTGCACGAGGAGTGCGTCGGGCTGGTGCAGCACCTGCTGATGACGGTGCCCGGCCTCAGGGTCCTGGTGACGGCACGGCGGCCGCTCGGACTCGGCGACGAGCGCGTTGTGCGGCTGGGCCCGCTGGACGTCCGCCGGCCGGACGCGGCCGGTGCCGGCGCCCCGGACGGAGGGGACGCGTACGGCGCGGCCGTGGAGCTGTTCCTCGCGCGGGCGCGGACCGTGGTCGACGGCTTCCGTCCCGAGGGCGCCGAACTGGACGCGGTGACGGAGATCTGCGAGACCGTCGAGGGCATGCCGCTGGCGGTCGAACTCGCCGCCGCGCAACTGGACCGGCACCGGCCGGCCGAGGTGGCCCGGCTGCTGCGCCGTCACCAGTGCTGGCTGACCGACCCGCACCGCCCGCTGCGCCGCCACCGGTCCGTGCGCGAGGCGATCGGGTCGGGCTACGTGCTGTGCGACCGTACGCTGCGGGTCGTGTGGGGACGGGCCAGCGCCTTCAGCGGGCCCTTCACGGAGGCGACCGCGGTGTTCCTGTGCGCCGGCGGGGGCGTGGAGCCGCACGACGTGCCGGGCGCGCTGGCCCGGCTCGCGGCGATCGGCGTCCTGGAACTGACCGGCGACCCCGGAGGCCTGCGGACGCCCCGCTACCGGATGCGCCGGGCGGCCCGCGACTTCGGTGCCGAACGGCTGCGGCAGGCCGGGGAGTCCGACGTGGCCGCCGAGCGGCTGATGGTGCACTGCCGACGGGTGGCGTCCGTCGCGGGCAGCCTGTGGAGCACCGGCTCGCAGGCGCAGGCCGTCCGGCTCGTGCGCGACGAGGCGGACGACGTCACCGCCATGGTGGAGTACGCGCTCCGGCGTCCCGAGCGCTCCGAGCACGTGGAGGCGGCGCTGGCCGCGGTCGTCGACCTGTGGTTCTGGTGGTCGGTGTACGACCGGTGGGAGCAGGGCCGCGACCTCCTCCTGCGGCTGCTGCCGCTGTGCGACCCGGCCGATCCCCTGCTCGTGAGGGGCCTGTGGCTGGCGGCGTGGCTGGCCGTGGCCGGGGACCCGGAGACCGCGCGGACCCTGCTGGGGCGGGCCTGGCCCGCGGCGGTGCTGGCGGGCGACGACGCGACGATCGGGCGCATCGCCCACGTCGAGGGCATGCTGGCGCTGCACCGGGGGGACGTGCACTGCGCCGCCGAGCACTTCGGGGAAGCCGCCCGGACCATCCCGCCGTACGCGCCCGGCGGGCCCTCACCGGCGGTCAGCCTGGCCGCCCGCGCCGTCGCCCAGGCGATGTTCGACCCGGGTGCGGCACGGCGCAGTGCCCGGCGCGCGCTGAGCCGTCCGGGGATCCGCCACGACAACTGGGCGCGTCTCGTCGCCCGCTACGCCCGCGCCTTCGTCGACCACCGGGCGGGTCACGCCGGCCGTGCCCGGCACCGCGCGCGGCGCGCCCTGGCGACACTGGACCCGGCGCTGCCCGCCCCCTACGGCGCCGAGGCCCTCGTCCGGCTGATCGGCGAGATCGAGGGCGGCACCGGACCCCGCCTGCGCCTGCGGCCGGCGCCCCTGTCCCGTCCGCTGTCGCCGCGCGCCACGGCGGGGGCGCGGCGGTGACGGACGGGCCCGGCGCCGGCCGGTGCCGGGCGCCCGGCCCGGCTCTCAGGAACCGGCCGGGCGCAGCCGCAGCGAAATGGAGTTGATGCAGTACCGCTGGTCCGTGGGGGTGGGGTAGCCCTCGCCCTTGAAGACGTGGCCCAGGTGGGAGCCGCAGCGGGCGCAGCGGACCTCCGTGCGCAGCATGCCGTGGGAGCGGTCCTCCAGGAGTTCGACGGCGTCGGTGTCCTTCGGGTCGAAGAAGGAGGGCCAGCCGCAGTGGGACTCGAACTTCGTGTGGGACGTGAACAGTTCGGCGCCGCAGGCGCGGCAGGCGTAGACACCCTCGGCCTTGCTGTCGGTGTACTCACCGGTGAAGGCGGGCTCGGTGCCGGCCTGGCGCAGGACCGCGTACTCGGCCGGGTTCAGCTCCGCGCGCCATTCCTCGTCCGGCTTCTCGACCTCGTACGGCATGTGTCTCAGCCCCTCACTGGTCGGCGGGTCACTTCGTCAGGTGGTGCAGGATGCGCGGGCCGAGGTCCGTGACGTCGCCCGCGCCCATGGTGACAACGAGGTCGCCGGGGCGGGCCATTCCCGCGACGGCGGACGGCACCTCGTCCTGGTCGTGCAGGGGCGTCACCGCGGCGTCCGCCGCGCGGGCGGCGTCGATGATCAGGTCGCTGGTGACGCCCGGGACCGGGTCCTCGCGGGCCGGGTAGATGTCGAGGACGACGGAGGCGTCCGCGAGGGCCAGGGCGCGGCCCATCTCCGTGCCGAGTTCCCTGGTGCGGGAGAACAGGTGCGGCTGGAAGACGACCAGGATGCGCGCGTCGCCGGCCGCGGCGCGCAGCGCCTCCAGGTCGGCGGTCATCTCGGTCGGGTGGTGCGCGTAGGAGTCGATGACCTGGACGCCCGCGGCCTCGCCCATGAGCTGCAGACGGCGCTTGACGCCGGTGTACGCGGCGAGCGCAGGGGCCAGTTCGGCGGCCGGGACGCCGAGCGCGACGCCCGCGGCGAGGGCGGCGACCGCGTTGTGCGCGTAGTGGCGGCCGGGGACGGACACCGTGAAGGTGAGCGGCGTGCCGTCCAGGTCGACGGTCACCTCGCTTCGCAGTCCCTGCGGGACGACCGACAGGACCCGGACTCCGGCGTCCGCGGAGTCGCCGTACGTCACCGTCCTGACCGTGCCCGCGAGGCGGCGGGTCAGTTCGCGCGCCCCTTCCTGGTCCGCGTTGATCACCAGGGTGCCGCCGGGCACGATCCGGCCGGCGAACGTCGTGAAGGAGTCGTGGATCTCCTCCATGGACGCGTAGTTGGCGTGGTGGTCGAGCTCCACGTTGAGGACGACGGCGACCTCGGGGGCGTACTTGTGGAAGCTGCGGTCCGACTCGTCGGCCTCGGCCACGAAGATGTCGCCCTCGCCGTGCAGGGCGTTGGAGCCGGGCTCGTCCAGGTCGCCGCCGATGGCGTACGACGGGTCGCGGCCCAGCGCGGACAGGGAGACCGCGAGCATCGACGTGGTCGTGGTCTTGCCGTGGGTGCCCGCGACGGCGATCGGGCGCAGGCCGTCCATCAGGCGGGCCAGGGCGTCGGAGCGGTGGACCACCGGGATGCCCAGTTCGGCGGCGCGCGCCAGCTCCGGGTTGTCCTCGCGGATCGCGGACGACACGACGACGCAGGTGGCGTCGGCGGCGAGGTGCTCCGCGGCGTGCCCGACGTGGACGGTCGCGCCGAGGGTGCGCAGGGCCTCGGCGGTCGCGGAGTCCCTGGCGTCGCTGCCCGCGACCTTGGCGCCGCGCTGCGCGAGGATCTTCGCGATGCCCGACATCCCGGCGCCGCCGATGCCGATGAAGTGCGGTCGGTCCATGGCGGTGGGAAGGCCGGGTGCCATGCGCGTTTCTCCCAGTGGTGCGACGAGTGGGGCGGGTGTCGCGTCCGCCGCGGCGGACGGGCGCCCCGCGCCGGGGTCCGGCGAGGGGCGCCGCCCCAGCCTATGCCTTGCTGTGCGAAAACAGTTTCAGCACCGGTACGCCCACTTTGTGCCGGGCGCGGGACGCCCAGTCGCGGTGGAAGAACTCCTCCACGTAGTGCGGGTCGGTCAGCACGATCACCTCGTCGGCGCCGGACTCCTCGACCAGGGTCCGCAGCGCGTCCAGGGGGTGGTTCTCGACCAGCCGCCCCTCGGCCCGGCCGCCGCGGGCACGCAGCGCGGCGAGGGACACCTCCAGGGCCCGGCGGCCCGTGCCGAGCGCCTCCTCGCCCTCGGGTGTGCCGCCCTCCCGGACGGCCTCGTCGAGCTCGCCGAGCGCGACGTCGTCGATGGCCCTGAGCAGCCGGTCGGCCTGTTCGCCGCGCGGCTGGAGCAGCACGTGGAAGGAGACGGGCTCGTCCCCGTGCAGCGTGGTGACGAACTCCACGTCGGCCGACGTCAGGGCCTTCTCGATCATCAAAACGCTGGTGAACACCAGACCGCCCCTTCTCCGAGGGCTCCGGCCCTCATCTCTGCCCGGCCCGGGGCAGGCCCCGCGGTGCCGGCCTGCCCCGTGATCACACGGGTCCCGCCGGATTCAGTGTGCCCGCCGGAAGCTGGACGGAACGATAGATTCCGCTGTGTTGCGGACGAGCACCGCCGGCGGACCCGTGTCTGGCGGCGACGTATACCCGGGGACCGCCGCATCAGTCGGCAGGAGGCCCGGGCGCGTGGGACGGGACGGGCGCCGGACGGGGCGGCGCCGCCGGGGCCGGGGGCGGTCGCCCCGTGGCGCGGCCCGGGCCAGGGGGCCGCCCCGAGTGTCAGGGCCGGCGGTAGCGGCTGAAGAGGAAGCCGTCCTCCTCCAGCAGCGACGTCAGCGCGAAGCGCTCCGGGACCGTCACCGCCGGGCCGCCGGCGATGCGCTGCGCCCCGCCCGCGGTGAGCACGGGCGAGATCGTCAGGCACAGCTCGTCCAGTACTCCACAGGCCACGAACTGGCCCAGCAGCCGCGGGCCGCCCTCGGTCAGCAGCCGGGTGTGGCCCCGCTCGGCGAGAGCCCGCACGGCGCGCACCGGGTCCACCCCGACGCCGTCGCCCGCGGTCACCACGACGGCGCCGGCCCGCTCGGCGGCGGCGATCCGGTCCGGGGACGCGGCCGCGCCGGTGAGGATCAGGGTGGGGACCAGGGGCGAGGTGAACAGCGGCAGGGTGAAGTCCAGCTCCAGACCGGCCGTGACCACCGCGACGGCGGGTGCGGGGCCCTGACCGGCGGCCCTGCGCAGGGCCTCGAAGCCGGCCCGCGCGCGTGCCGGGCGGTAGCCCTCCTGGCGTACCGTCTGCGCGCCCACCACCACGACGTCGGCCAGGGCCCTCAGTGTGCCGAAGATCCGCATGTCGGCCGCGCCGGAGATGGGCTGCGAGCGGCCGTCGTGCTGGGCGGCGCCGTCGAGGGTGGCGACCATGTTCGCGCGCAGCCAGGGCTCCCGGGCGCCCGGCCCCGGCTCGGGATAGGCGTAGGCGGCGGCCAGCTCGGCGAGGCTCCATTCGCGCCCGCCGGTGGCGTCCGAGTCGCGGTTTGCGGCCGCCTCGTCCGGGGCAGGCACCGCTGTCTGGTCGGTCACAGGGAACAGGCGTCGCATTCGTGCAGTCTGGCACGCGGCTACGATGGAAATCGTGTCATCCTCCGCCTCCGCCTCCGGGCTCGCCTCGACAGCCGACGTGGGCCTGTTGTCCCTGTGCGACCGCGAGCCGCACGTGCCCGCGGACCGCCTCGTCGCCGAGATGGTGCCGCCGCCGCGCTTCGACGGTGTGCGGTTCAACACGTACCTCCCGGACCCGGGACAGCCCAGCCAGTCCGAGGCCGTCGCGGTGCTGGAGGCCTTCGCGGCCGGGCTCGGCGGAGCGCACGCCTCGGGCGCGGGCCGCCGGGGCCTGTTCGGTTTCGGCAGGCCACGCGCGCCCAAGACCCCGGCGGGCCCGCGCGGCGTCTACCTCGACGGCGGGTACGGCGTCGGCAAGACCCACCTGCTGGCCTCCCTGTGGCACGCCACCCCGGCCGAGCCCGCGCTGAAGGCCTTCGGCACGTTCGTGGAGCTGACCAACCTGGTCGGCGCCCTGGGTTTCCAGCAGACGGTGAAGACGCTCTCCGGGCACCGGCTGCTGTGCATCGACGAGTTCGAGCTGGACGACCCGGGTGACACGGTGCTCGTCTCCACCCTGCTGGGCAAGCTGGTCGAGGCGGGTGTCGCTCTCGCCGCCACCTCCAACACGCTGCCGGGCAGGCTCGGCGAGGGCCGGTTCGCGGCGGCGGACTTCCTGCGCGAGATACAGGGCCTGTCGGCGCACTTCCGCGCGGTGCGCATCGACGGCGAGGACTACCGCCACCGGGGCCTGCCCAAGGCCCCGGCGCCCTTCTCGGAGGAGCGGGTCACGAAGGCGGCGTACGCCACCGGGGGCGCCTCCCTGGACGCCTTCCCGCGCCTGCTGGACCACCTGGCCCGCGTCCATCCCAGCAGGTACGGGGCGCTGACCGACGGCGTGCGGGCCGTGTGCCTCACGGACGTGCGGCCGGTGCCCGACCAGTCGACGGCGCTGCGGCTCGTCGTGCTCGCCGACCGGCTCTACGACCGCGAGGTGCCCGTGCTCGCCTCGGGTCTGCCCTTCGACCGGCTGTTCAGCGAGGACATGCTGAAGGGCGGCTACCGCAAGAAGTACTTCCGCGCGATCTCCCGGCTCACCGCCCTGGCCCGCGACGCCGAGCCGCTCCTGCGCGAACGCGACTGAGACGGCCCCGCTCCCCCTCCGCGGCCCGCCCGGTGATCAAGGACGGGTTCGCGCCATGCCGGCCGCGCTTTTCACGCTCTTTTTCCTGATGGCCCGGGGAGTCGAGCTTGCAAACGGGCACGCCCCACTACCGTTTCCCTTGACCGTCCATTGACCATCAATTGGCACGTTCTGGAGGCGACAGCCACCCAAACCGGGACACGTTCGCGCGTTCGAAGATGCACTCGTGTGTTCGCGTTCGCGATGACGCGCATCCCGTCGCACCGGGGCCGAGCCGCGGCGGAGCCGTCCGGGCCGGGGCCCCGCCGCCTCTGCCGTGCCGGTCCGACGCGCCGTCGCGGCGCGCCAGGAGGAATCACCCACAGATGCAGCCCCTCATCGACAACGCCCGTACGTTCGGACAGCGCCCTGAGGAGTTCGCCCGGCTCGCCGCGGGCCAGTCCCCCGACGTCCTGTTCATCACCTGCTCCGACTCCAGGGTCGTACCGGCCCTGATCACGGGCGCCCGGCCCGGCGAGCTGTTCGAGCTGCGCACCGCGGGCAACATCGTCCCGCCGTACACCCCCGGCCGGCCCACCGGGGAGGCGGCCACGATCGAGTACGCCGTGCAGGTGCTCGGCGTGCGCGACATCGTGGTGTGCGGGCACTCGCACTGCGGCGCCGTCGGCGCGCTGGTGCGCGGCGACGACCTGGACGCGGTCCCGGCCGTGCGTGACTGGCTGGCGCACGCCGCCGACGAGCCGCGCGGCGCCGACCCGGCCGATCCGGCGGTCGCCGGTGCCGTGCAGCACCACGTCCTCGCCCAGCTCCTGCGGCTGCGTTCCTACCCCTGCGTCGCCCGGCGCCTCGCGGAGGGCCGGCTCTCCCTGCGCGGCTGGTACTACGAGGTGCACACCGGCGCCGTGCGTGAACACCGCGCCGGCGCCGACCGGTTCGAGGCGCTGTGAGGCACACGGCCGGCGCGCCTCCCCGTCCGCGGCGGTAAGGCGGCCGCCCGTGAGGGAGGGGCGGCACGACGGCGCCGCCCCCTCCCCCGCGCGGGCACCCGGAGCGCGAGCGGCTCTCCGTCCGCTCCGGGGCCGCGGCCGTGGCCCCCACCACCGTTCCGGGCATATCGTTACAAGAGGTGCGTACCACAGAACCCGCGCGCCCGTCCCGGGCGCGCCGTTCGGCGGAGTTCTCCGCGAGGAGGCCGGCATGGTCGAGGTACTGGTGGCGGTGGTCGCCGCGGCGGCGGCCGCCGGTGTGGTGTACGTGATGGCGGCGGCGCGGGTCGTCAAGCAGTACGAGCGCGGGGTCGTCTTCCGGCTCGGGCGGCTGCACGCCGGGGTGCGCCCGCCGGGGTTCACGCTGGTCGTGCCCGGCGTGGACCGGCTGCGCAAGGTCAATCTGCAGATCGTGACGATGCCGGTGCCCGGCCAGGAGGGCATCACCCGCGACAACGTGACCGTGCGCGTCGACGCGGTGGTGTACTTCAAGGTCGTGGACGCGGCGGCGGCCGTCGTCAACGTCGAGGACTACCGCTTCGCCGTCTCACAGATGGCGCAGACGTCCCTGCGGTCCATCATCGGCAAGAGCGACCTGGACGACCTGCTCTCGAACCGGGAGAAGCTCAACCAGGGGCTGGAGCTGATGATCGACAGCCCGGCGGTCGGCTGGGGCGTGCAGATCGACCGCGTCGAGATCAAGGACGTGTCGCTGCCGGACACCATGAAGCGGTCCATGGCGCGGCAGGCCGAGGCCGACCGGGAGCGGCGGGCCCGGATCATCAACGCCGACGCCGAGCTGCAGGCGTCGAAGAAGCTCGCCGAGGCCGCCCAGGAGATGTCTCACACGCCCTCCGCGCTCCAGCTCAGGCTGCTGCAGACGATCGTGGCGGTGGCGGCGGAGAAGAACTCCACGCTGGTCCTGCCCTTCCCGGTGGAGCTGCTGCGCTTCCTGGAACGGGCCCAGCAGACACCGACCGGGCACACCATCGGGAATCGGCCGAGCACGGACACGTGATCGTCATGAGGTTCCCGTCGGAGAGCCGCAGGTGATAGACACAGCGGGTCGCAGTTCCTGTCCGCCAGCAGGAAGGTTCCCCCATGTCCGAAAACGGCCGTTCCGCGACCCGTCGTCAGGTGCTTGCCCGCACCGGCGCGCTGGGCGCGGGCATCGCCTTCACCGGCGCCCTGTCCGAACTCTTCGCGGGCAGTGCCGCCGCGCAGGGTCTCGGCCACACCGGGTACGGCCCGCTCGTCCCGGATCCCGACGGGCTCCTCGATCTGCCGAAGGGCTTCCGCTACCGGGTACTCTCCCGCGAGGGAGAGCCGCTGCGCTCCGGTGAGGGCCCGGTCCCCTCCAACCACGACGGCATGTCGGCCTTCGCCGGCCGGCACGGCCGGGTCCACCTGGTCCGCAACCACGAGAACCGGCCCACCGCGAAGCTCGCCGTGCCCACCGTCGAGGGCCTCACCTACGACCCGGCGGGCAAGGGCGGCTGCACGGCCCTCACCCTCGACGCGCGCGGCAACGTCCTGTCCGAGCGGGTCGGCATCGCCGGCACCGCCGTCAACTGCGCGGGCGGGCCCACCCCGTGGGGCACCTGGCTGACCTGCGAGGAGACCGAGGACAAGGCCGGCACCGCCGGCTACACCAAGGACCACGGCTTCATCTTCGAGGTCGACCCGGTCGA
>DASTDN010000490.1:0-2344 GCA_035710365.1 Streptomyces sp.
GGCGGCCCGGGGTCCGGCCACTTGGGCCACCACCTCGGCCATTCCGGCCACTCCAGCCCCAACTCCGGCCACCACCCTGACCACTCCGGCCATTCCGGCCACCCCGGCCGGTTCTCCGTCTCCGTGGCCGCCACGTCCGCCCCGGCCGCCTCCGGCCGCGGCCGACGGCTGAGCTGCACGGTCGCCCTGGCCGTCGCGGGCGCGATGGCGGCGGTGACGGTCGCCTCGGTACTCGTCCTCGACCTGCTCCCCGGCGGCACCCGCCACGACAACGGCGACAGCCCCCACTCCAAGGCCCCCACCCCCGCCAACTCCGGCGGCGCCACGGGCGCGGCGGCGCGGGTGCCCGAGCGCTATGTGGGGACGTGGGAGGGGGAGGGCACGGTGCTCGACGGAGCCGTGCCCGCCGGGACGTTCCGGCTCACGGTGCGCCGCGTCCGCGTCGGCGAGGAACTGGGCCGCATCACGCAGACCGACCACCTGGGCGCCTCCTGCACCGACGTCCTCACCCTGAAGCAGATCACGGAGAAGCAGGTGGTGGCGTCCTCGGCCGGCGTCGGGAAGAACGGCGGCCACTGCAACCAGGACACGGCGACGGTACGTCTCAGCCCGGTCGGCGACGACCTCGGATACGTGTCGGACAGCAAGGCCTCGGGCTACCCCGAGGCGCGTATGACGAAGGTCGAGTAGCCGCCCGCGCCTCGTGGAAGGGAGCAGTGTGCCCGATCCGGTCCTGGTCGTCGTGGCCGCGGCCGCGGCCCTGTGGGGCGCCGCCGCCGGCGGCGCCCTCCCGCGTGCCCTGTACCGCTTCTGCGTTCCCGCCGACGAGGCGTGGCGTACGCGCTGTCCCGCCGGGCATCCGCTGCGCGGCTGGCTCGGCCGGTCGCGCTGCGGGCCGTGCGGCGGCGCGGCGTACGGGAGCCGGGGCGGCGGGCTCGCCGTGGTCACCGGCTCGGTGTGCGCGCTGCTCGCCCTCGCCACCGGGACACGTCCCGAGCTGGCCGTGTGGCTGCTGCTCGCGCCCGCCGGAGTGCTGCTGGCCGCCGTCGACCTGCGGGTGAAGCGGCTGCCCGACCCGCTCACCCTGCCCCTCGCGGGCGCCGCCCTCGCCCTGCTGGGCCCGGTCGCGCTGCTGCCCGAGCACGCCGGGCGGTGGACGACCGCCCTGCTGGGCTCCCTCGCCCTCGGCGCCGGCTACCTCGTCCTGTTCCTCATCAGCCCCGGCTCCATGGGCTTCGGCGACGTGAAACTCGCCCTCGGCGCGGGCGCCGTCCTCGGCTGGTACGGCTGGCCGGCCGTCATGCTCGGCACCTTCGCCGGGTTCGTGCTGGGCGCGCTCTACGGCGGCGCGCTCGTCGTCGCCGGGCGGGCGGGCCGCAAGTCCGCCATCCCCTTCGGGCCGTTCCTCCTCGCCGGTACCTGCCTCGGCCTCCTCACGGGTGCCTACGCCGCTTAGCCGACGCGCGGCGCGGGGGCCGGGCGACGTCCGCCCGAAATCCCCCCTGGCGTACGCTGAGGTCGTCCGTCCACACCCCTGATGAAAGGGACGCCGGTGACCGAGAAGGCCGACCTTCAGCCCATCCTCGACCGTGCTGCCGCCGGTGGGCGGATCACCCCCGAAGAGGCCCTCGACCTCTACCGCGACGCCCCGCTCCACGCGCTCGGCGCCGCCGCCGACGCCGTACGCAGGCGCCGCTACGCGGGCACCGAGCACATCGCGACGTACATCATCGAGCGGAACATCAACTACACGAACGTGTGCGTCACGGCGTGCAAGTTCTGCGCCTTCTACGCCGCGCCCAAGGACACCGCCAAGGGCTGGACCCGCGACCTCGACGACATCCTGCGGCGCTGCGCCGAGACCGTCGAACTGGGCGGCACGCAGATCATGTTCCAGGGCGGCCACCACCCGGACTACGGCGTCGAGTACTACGAGAAGCACTTCTCCGCCATCAAGCGGGCCTTCCCGCAGCTCGTGATCCACTCGCTGGGCGCGTCCGAGGTCGAGCACATGGCGCGGATCTCCAAGGTGAGCGTGGAAGAGGCGATCCGGCGGATCCACGCCGCCGGGCTGGACTCGTTCGCCGGGGCCGGCGCCGAGCTGCTGCCCGCCCGCCCCCGCAAGGCCATCGCCCCGCTGAAGGAGTCCGGCGAGCGCTGGCTGGAGATCATGGAGATCGCGCACAACCTGGGCGTGGAGTCCACCTCCACCATGCTCATGGGCACCGGCGAGACCAACGCCGAACGCATCGAGCACCTTCGGATGATCCGCGACGTCCAGGACCGCACGGGCGGCTTTCGCGCGTTCATCCCGTACACCTACCAGCCCGAGAACAACCACCTG
>DASTDN010000491.1:0-2804 GCA_035710365.1 Streptomyces sp.
GGTCGAGGGGTCGACCACCGTGTGCGTACGGCCCGACGTGCCCCGTACGAGACGGCCCGCGACGAACTGCGCCCCCGCGGCGAAGCACTCCCGCGCCGGGAACCGGCCGTCGTAGCCGGAGCCCTCCGCGGCTCCGGCGGCGTCCGGGGGCTTCGGGGGCCCCGGCGGGTCCGCGGGGGCATCGCCCGGCTTGTGCATGTCGCTCTCCTCCGTGTCCCCGTCGGGGCCGGCGTGGCTCAGGCTCGATTTGGGTGCCGATCCTGGCAGAATGGCGACACTGCAACAAGGGATTCCGTTGTTGCCTTTTGATTACGCGACGGAATCTGTAGAAATGGCGTCGAGGGCGACGGAAAAGTCCGGACGTGGTGTCAGTGGTGCGTGCCACACTCGCCGCCATGGCGGATTCCACGGGGACGATCACTTCGCAGGAGACCCTGATCAGGGAGGTCCGTGCGGGGGCACGAGTGAGGTATCTGCGCTTCTGGGGCCACCGGCCGCGCCCGGACGGCCGCATCGGTCCGAGCTGTCTGAGCCAGTGGTGGCCCTCCCCCTTCACGGTGGACGGCGTGGCGTACGGGACGGCCGAGCACTGGATGATGGCGGGCAAGGCCCGGCTGTTCGGCGACGCGGAGGCCGAGCGGCGCATCCTGGCCGCGACGCACCCGGCGCAGGCGAAGAAGGAGGGCCGTCTGGTCCGTGGCTTCGACGAGGCGGCCTGGGAGCGGGAGCGGTTCGGCCTGGTGGTGGAGGGCAGCGTCCACAAGTTCGCGGCCCACGCCGATCTGGCCGCGTTCCTGCTGGGCACCGGGGACCGGGTGCTGGTGGAGGCCAGCCCGGTGGACCGGGTGTGGGGCATCGGCCTCGCGGCGGACGACGAGGCGGCGGGGGACCCGGAGCGGTGGAGGGGCCCGAACCTGCTCGGGTTCGCGCTCATGGAGGCACGGAGACGCCTCTCGTCCTGACTCGGCCCCTCCGGGGGCGTCCTCCCGCCGATCCCGGGCCTCTTCGGGCCCGTCCGGCGCTGGAGGACGTGCGTCGCCGGGCCGTCGTGCCTCCGGCCGGCCCGTCCGGGTCCCTCCGGCCCGTCCCCGGTTCCTCCCGTCTCTCCGTCGGCTCCTCCCGTCCTTCCGGCGCCCGAGGACGAGGCGCCGGAGGGGCCGAAGGGGGCCGGGGCGCAGCTCTCGGGCCCGGCCAGGAAGGGGCAGGAGGGGCGGGGTGGGAGCGGGCCGGGAAACGCCCGCTCCCACCCGCCTCTACGTGAGCAGCACGATCAGCCCGAACCCGATCCCCAGCAGGGTCCCCACCGTTCCGCAGATGAGCCCGGCCAGGGCCTGCCCGCCGTTCGTGGCCTCCCCGCGCGTGACCTTCACCCGCCCCACGCCGCCGAAGATCACGGCCAGCAGACCCACCAGGATCGCCAGGGGCCACAGACAGAACCCGGCGGCGGAGATGATGCCGAGCACCAGCGCCGCGGTCCCCGCCCCGTTGCTGGGCAGCGGGGCCCCGCTCCACCCGTAGTACGCCTGCGGGGCGCCCGCCGGGTACCCGCCGGGGTATCCGTACGGCATCCGCCCCGGCCCGCCGGGCGCGATCGGCGGCGGTGGGACGGCCTCGTCCGGCGCGGCGAAGGGCTGGGCCGCGAACGGCTGGGTCCCCCACGGCGGTCCGGTGAACTGCTCGGCCGTGAACGGCCGTCCGGCGCCCCCGGCGGCGTACGGCGGCGGCGCGGCGAAGGCCCCGCCGTAGGCGGACGACGCGGCTGCGGGCCCGGTCTCGCCCCCGGCCGCCTGCGGCGGAACACCGGGTGAGGTCCAGGGCGTGCCCGGACCCGACGGGGCGGCGGGCGGCGGCGGAAAGGACGGCGGCGTCGGCGCGGGCGAGACGGGCGGCGGTGCCGCCGCAAATGAACCGGGCGGCGGTATCGGCACGGACGAGGCAGGCGGCGGTATCGGCGCCGGTGAGGCGGGGGGCGGCGTCGGCGTCTGTGAAGCGGGCGGCGCCTGCACGCCGTCCCCCGCCGCCGGCAGCGAGGTCATCGTCTGCTGATCGTGCACGGACGGCGCGACCGGTGGCGGCCAGTGCATCGCCTCCCCGGAAGCGATCGTGGAACCGGGTCCCGCCCCTGGCCCGGAAGCCTCTTCCCGCCTCTCCCCCGGGCTGCCGTCTCCCTGCCCCTGACCTGCCGATTCCCCGCCGGATGCCTGCTGCTGCGCGTCGTCGGACATCTCCGGGCCCCCTCTGTCGACCGTCCTTTCATGCTACGGCCCGTCCCCGTGCGGCCCGGCTCCGGCCTACGATGATCCGCGTCATCGATCAGCCGATCACTCGCGCCCCGTCGCAGCCGTCCGCCGGCCCGGGGCGCCGTTCCCGGGAGGAACCTTGACCGAGCACCTCGTCGAGCCGCACGTCCCGCGTGACCTGCGGGCTTTCATCGCGGGCCTGCCCAAGGCCGAGCTGCACGTGCACCACGTCGGTTCCGCGTCCCCCCGGATCGTCGCCGAACTGGCGGCCCGCCACCGCGACTCGAAGGTGCCGTCCGACCCGGCCGCGCTGGCCGACTACTTCACGTTCACGGATTTCGCGCACTTCATCGACGTCTACCTGTCCGTGGTCGACTTGATCCGCACCCCCGACGACGTACGGCTGCTGACGTACGAGGTGGCACGTGAGCTGGCCCGCCAGCAGGTGCGGTACGCGGAGCTGACGATCACGCCGTACTCGTCGGTGAGACGCGGCATCGACGAGCGGGCGTTCATGGAGGCCATCGAGGACGCCCGCAAGGCGGCCGAGGCGGAGTTCGGGAC
>DASTDN010000492.1:0-5276 GCA_035710365.1 Streptomyces sp.
CGCCGTGCCCTCGCGCCAGTCCGCCCCCACGACGAGCGTCACCCCGCTCACCTCGGTCGACCGCTTCACCGCACTCAGCGGAACCCCGAGGGCCCTGGCGATCCGCTGCGCGTCGCCCTCCAGGTCCGTGCTCGGGTAGCGGATGACGGTGCGCTCCTCGACCGGCGCCACGCTCTGGTCGGCGACCGCCCCCGTGAAGCCCTTGCCCGCGAGCAGTCCCGCCACCGCGCCGGCCCGGCCGGGCGCCGCCGCGAGCGTGCCGGTCCGGGTGCCGTTCTCCACCCGTACCGCGATCTGCGCGTCCGGCGCCGCGGGGTCCGATGAGATCTGCTCCGGCGCCTTTTTCTTCTTCTTGTCCTTGCCGTCCAGCGCGATGTCCTCGCGCACCAGCCGGAACAGCTTCTCGGCGTCCTCGGTGGGCTCCACCCGCGAACCCACGTACCGGTTCGGCATGGTCGTCATGGTGATGCGCTCCGGCTCCACCCGACGCAGCTCGTCGCTGAGGTCGTACAGCTTCTTGACGGTGTCCAGGCCGGTGTCGACCGTCAGGGCCTCGGTGGCCTTCTCCGCCAGCCGGCGCAACTGGTTGGGGCTGCTCAGCGTGGCGTTCTCGCGCAGCTCGCGGACCATGGCGTTCATGTACATGTGCTGCGCCTTGGCACGGGCGAGGTCGCTGCCGTCCTCGAAGCCGTAACGGGTGCGCAGCCACTGCAGGGCCTGCTCGCCCTTGACGTACGTGGTGCCCTTCCGCAGCTTCAGGCCGGAGCCGTGGCCCTGGCCGTCCCGGGAGTGGATGTTCGCGTCCACGCACACCGGGACACCGCCGATCGCGTCCGCCATCGACACCACGCCGGCGAAGTCGACCATGACGAAGTGGTCGATGTGAATGCCGGTCAGCTCCTGCCAGGTCGCCACCGTGCAGCCCGGGCCGCCGTGCCCGAGGCTCTGGTTGGTCATCGTGCGGCCGTTGCTCGCCGGATACACCGTGCCGTCGTCCGGGTCGGTGCACCTGGGGATCCGCAGCAGCGTGTCACGGGGCATGCTGACGACCGACATGTTGGAGCGGTCGGCGGACAGGTGCACCAGCATCTGCACATCGGCCAGCGGAGTGCCGCCGAACGTCTCCTTCGCGCCGCCGAGCTCCTGGTTCTCCTTGCTGTCCCGGGCGTCGGAACCGATGAGGAGGATGTTCAGCGGGATCTGACCCGCCGCGTTCGGTGCGGGCTTGGCGACCTTGCGGTCGCCGAGGTTCAGCTCGTCCTTGCGGATCTGGCTGTTGAGGTGCTGGTAGTAGAGGTAGCCGGCACCGGCGGTGCCGACCGTCACCACCGCGAGGACCGTCGCCGACCAGCGCAGCACGCGCCGTCCGCGCCGCCGTGGCCCGGCCGCCGCGCGCCGCCCCCTCCGGCGGCGCCCCCCGCCCGAGGACGACTCCGCCGGCTCCGGGGCCGGTTTCTCCCGCCGGTCCGGCTTCTCCCGCGTCTGCCGTGGTTCCGGGGACGTCTCGTCCTCGGCCGCGGGCGTCTTCCCCCGCACGCTGCTACGCGCCACGTGCCTCCCCTTCCCCACCCTGCACCTGGATGCGAGTGCACCCCGCGTCATGTCAGACGCACGAGGGGCCCATTGGGTTACCCCCCAGTCACCGACCGGCCGGAGAACGGGCCCTTCAGCCGTGCTTCACGGCCTCCCGCCCGGCCTCCCCACAAGACCGCGGCAGGTGTCTGCGAGGCGCCCTACTCGGCGCACTTCACCTTGTCGGCCGTCGACTTCTCCACGTCCGGCGCCTTTGCCGGGCCGGTGAGCGGGACGCCCGCGCCCTTGTAGTCGGCGCCCAGGGTCAGCGTCATCGCCGGAAGCCCCTGGGAGTTGGTCACGCTCTCGCCCTCCTTCATGGCGGCCCCGGGCAGGCCCATGATGGCGGCGAGCCGCCGCGCCTCGGAGGCCTGCCCGGGCGCGTACTCGAGCGTGGTCTTGTCGAGCTCCTTGGGCGCGTTGCCCGCGTTCTCCGACTTGGTCACGCCCTCCACGGTCTGCAGCCACGTCAGCGTGCTCGACGCGCTGCCGGCCTCGGCGCCGCCGTTGAGCACACGCACCCGCACCTCGGACGGGTCGGACTTCTCGCCCTTGAGGCGGGCGGCGACGGACGCCGCCTCCTTCTTTTTCTTCTGCTTGACCGCGGTGAACGAGACGTCGTTCTTGATGGAGCGGAACACCTCGTCGGCCCTGCCCGGGGCCGGGACGACCGTCACCTTGACCGTCTCGGCCGGGTTGTCGATGACCGGCACGGTGACGAACGTCAGGTTCTTGACGTTGAGCTTGCCCAGCTCCATCCCGAGGTCCTTGAGCTTGCCGATGCTGTCCAGCTCGGAGTCCACGGTCAGTGCCTTGGTGCCGGCCTCCGCCAGCTTCAGCATCTTCGAGGGGCTGGTCAGCGTGTCGTTCGACTTGAGCTTGCGCATCAGCGCGCTGAGGAACTGCTGCTGCAGGCCGATACGGCTCAGGTCGCCGCCGGTGCCCACCGAGTGCCGGGTCCGTACGAAGGCCAGCGCCTGCTCGCCCTCGATCGTGTGGGTGCCCGCGGGCAGCTTCAGGTGCGAGTCCTCGTCGTCGATGTCCTTGGCGAGGCACACCTCGACCCCGTCGACCGCCGTGGTCAGGGTCTTGACCGCGTTGAAGTCGGCGACCATGAAGTTGTCCGGCTTGATCCCCGTCATCTCCGTCACCGTGCGCGCGGTGCAGCTCGGGGCGCGCTCGCTCTGGCCGAGACTGGTGTTGAACCGGGCGCCGGTCGTGCCCGGGATGACCTTCTGGCTGCCGTCCTCCAGGGTGGTCGGGCAGTCCGGGATGTCCACGATCAGGTCGCGGGGGATGCTGAGCGCCGTCGCGTTCGACCGGTCCTTGGAGACGTGCAGCAGGATCGTGGTGTCGGCGTGGCCGACGCTGCCCTTGTCGCCGTAGGAGCCGTTGCCCTTGCCGGTGCGCTTGTCGGTGCCGATCAGCAGGATGTTGATGGCCCGGTCCTTGCTGAAACCACCCGTGCTCGCGCCGTCGGCGGACGCCGAGGAGATGTTGTCGTTGAGGTGGTCGATGTAGAGTTAGGCGCCGCCGGCGGTGACGAGCACGAGGAAGGCGACCGTGCCGCCGCTCCACATCAGTATCTTCTTCGTCCTGGACTTCTTCTCCGGCCGCCGCCCGCGCCGCCCGGGAGACGTCTCGGCCGGTGCGCCGCGGCGCCTGCGCTGGGGCGGCAGGTCGCGGCCGGGGGTCTTCTCGGGCGCCGTACGGTCCGGAGCGGCGGTGCGTCCCGCCGTCGGAGTGCGGCCGCGGGAGGCGGTGCCGGCGCGGCGCGCGCCCGGTGTACGACGGGGACCGGGAACGGACGATTGCGCTGCGGAACTATTCAGTCGCAGTTCGTATTCGCCGGTGTTCGGATTGAGTACCCACTGGTCTGCGGGGTCGATGTTCTCCGACCTCCCACGGCCTTGCGCGTCCACGGTTGTCCGAATCCTCCGTCGGGGCACGCGGCGCCTTGCCCCCAAAGGCGCCCGGGTCTCGTTCATGTGGTGCCCGACCGAAGGGGAGAGCCTCGTGCGGCCTGGTGCACCGGATCGCTCACACTATCCGCCCGGTTCGGCGCCGAGCGACGCCAGTGACAAATTCCACGTCCATACAAGCGGGCAATCCGGCGCATTTCTTTGAGGCAATGCAGGTCGAGTTGAACAGCGCTTTACTCACAAGCGGGCCGAGCGGCCGTGTTTCCCCGGAACGTCGGCGTGGTGGACGTGGGCGGACCGGTCGGCGAATTGTCGCTCTTTGCGGCGGAATCCCGGGGGGTCTCCCGGGTGACGGTCACGGGTGCGTCCCTGCGCAGCCGCCGGAACAGGTGCCCGGCCTCGGGCTCCACGAGCTGATCACGATTGGCGTCGTGGACGTACGACTCCCTCGGAACCGTCAGGAATTGCACACGTTCCGTGGGGATGTCGCGCAATCCGCGGACAAGTTCATACAAACCGCGCAGGTTCGCCAGTTTCGGATCGGTCGTCAGCGATGACGTCGCGGCGTCCAGGACGGGATACAGCTTCACCGGGTTGAGCAGGACGTCGTTGCTCTGCACCTTGTTGACAAGCGCGCCGAGGAAACGCTGCTGGCGTTCCATCCGGTCCGTGTCACTGCCGTCGCCGAGCGACTTGCGGGCCCGGACGTATCCGAGGGCCTGCTCCCCGTCGAGCCGCACGCGGCCCGCGGGCAGCCGCAGCCGGGCCGCCGTGTCGGAGACGGGGGCGCGCAGGCACACCTCGACGCCGTCGACCGCGTCGACCATCTCCTTGAAACCGTGGAAGTCCACGACCACGTGATGGTCGACGCGAATCCCCGTCAGCCGCTCCACGGTCCGGATCGTGCAGGCCGAACCGCCAGCCTCGAAGGCGTGGTTGAACATCGCGAAGCCCGGTGCGGTGCGCGACCCGTCCGGGCGCAGACAGGCCGGCACGTCCACCATCAGGTCGCGTGGCAGCGAGACGGCGGTCGCGCTGCGCCGGCCCGCCGCCAGGTGCAGCAGGATCGTGGTGTCCGAGCGTTCGGTCCCGGAGTCCCGTCCGTAGGGGGCGTTGCCGGCGCCCGCGCGCGAGTCCGACCCGATCAGCAGGATGTTCTGGGCGCCCTTCACGAGCGCGGTCGGCCGCTCCTTCTCGTAGCGGGCCAGTTCCCGGGCCGCCGCCTCGTCGGGGGTGATGTTGCCGTCCAGCTTCGTGTACGCCGCCCAGCCGGCCCCGGCCGCGGCGGCGAGAAGCACGGCGACGCCGAACCCGCCGAGCCCGAGCCGGCGCCTGCGGCGCCGCCGCGCCAGACCGGGCCCGCAGGCCGAGGCGCCCGTCGCCGGGGCAGGGTCAGGGTCGGGGGCCGGGTCTGTGTCCGGGGGCGTGTCCACGTCCGTCGGTGTGTCCGTGTGCGTGTCCGCGTGCGTGTCCGCGTTCGGGCTCACGTCCGTGTCCCTGTCCGTGTCCGGGCCCGCGTCCGCTTCGGGGCCCGTGTCCGCCCCCGGTTCGGGTTCTGTCCTCCGCCCGGGTCCCGACGGGCCACCGGTGCCCCGGCGGCGTTCGGAGGGCGAGCCCGCGGTGTCGGTCACGGCTGGTCCACCCCTCCCGGCGTACGAGCGTGTGGTGCGTGCACCTACGACGATGACGCGGCTGCCGGCCGGGGGCGGGCCCACATGGGCCGATCGGGTGAGGGGAGGTCCGGGCCGCCCGGCCCCGGCCCCTGCGCCGGGGGCAGGGGCC
>DASTDN010000493.1:0-2215 GCA_035710365.1 Streptomyces sp.
TCGGGGCGGACCGCGCCGCGCCGCCGGCCGACGGGGCGGGGGGGGTCCCCGGACGGGGTGCCGTGCACCGGCCCCGCATCACGCCGGACGCGCCGCACGCACACCACTCGCCGTCCACAGGCTGTGGACAGCGGCCGGTGCGGCACCTCCGGCTACGCCCCGGCCCGCGCCCCGCCGGTGCCGCTCCCGCCCTCGCCGCCCGCTGTGCTGCCGGCCGCGGCCCCGCTCTCGACGCGGAACGTCCTGCGGTACGCGGTCGGGGTGACCCCCAGGGCCGCCTGCAGGTGCTGACGCATCGACTGGGCCGTACCGAAGCCGGACTCGCGGGCCACCCGGTCCACCGACAGGCCGGTGGACTCCAGCAACTGGCGGGCCCGCTCCACCCGTTGCCGGGTGAGCCACTGCCCCGGGCTCACCCCGGTCTCCTCGCGGAACCGGCGCGTGAACGTGCGGACGGACATGTTCTCCCGGTCGGCCAGGTCCCGTAGCTGGATCGGCTCGTGCAGCCGCCCCAGCGCCCAGGCCCGCGCCCCGGTCGTCGTCGCCTGCCGCGGATCGGGCACCGGCCGCGCGATGTACTGCGCCTGCCCGCCGTCCCGGTGCGGCGGGACGACCGTGCGGCGCGCGATGTCGTTGGCGACCGCCGCGCCGTGGTCGCGGCGCACCATGTGCAGACACAGGTCGATGCCCGCGGCGACCCCGGCCGAGGTGAGGACGTCGCCGTCGTCGACGAACAGCACGTCCGGGTCGACCCTCACGCGCGGGAAGAGCCGCTGGAGGCGGTCGGCGTCCGCCCAGTGCGTGGTCGCCGGGCGGCCGTCCAGGCGGCCGGACGCCGCCAGGACGTAGACACCGGTGCAGATGGAGGCCAGGCGGGTGCCCGGCCGGACGAGGGCCAGCGCCGCGGCGAGGTCGTCGGTCAGCACGCCCTCCTCGTACACCGGCCCCAGTTCGTACGACGCCGGGACGATCACGGTGTCGGCGGTGGCCAGCGCCTCGGGGCCGTGCGCCACGTGGACGGAGAAGTCGGCGTCCGTGCGCACCGGGCCCGGCCGCCGGACCGAGCAGGTGACGACCTCGTACAGCCGTCGGCCCCGGGCGTCCTCCGGGCGGCCGAAGATGCGGTGCGGGATGCCCAGTTCGAAGGGGAGGAGGCCGTCGAGGGCGAGGACGACGACGCGGTGCGGCCGGGACGGCGGGGCGGATGCGCCGACGGAGGTCATGGCCTGATCCTAACCAATGCTGTCCTCCGGGCCACTCGATCGGGCGGGCCGCGGGCACCAGGCTCGATGACGTGCCCCAGACAACCCCTCCCGCCGCCCGTCCCCCTGCCGCACCCACCGCCGCCGGCGCCGCCGAGGGCGTCGGCGGCGGTGGGCGCCGGTTCCGCGTCCACCGCGCCTGGTTCGTCGCCGCCGTCACCTTCGTGACGATCATCGGCGCCGCGGCCTTCCGGTCCGTGCCGGGGCTGCTGTTCGACCCGCTGCACGAGGAGTTCGGCTGGTCGCGCGGCACGATCGGCGCGGCCGTCTCCGTCAACCTCGCCCTCTACGGCCTGACCGCGCCCTTCGCGGCGGCGCTGATGGACCGCTTCGGCATCCGCCGGGTGGTCGCCGTCGCCCTCACCGTGATCGCGCTCGGCTCGGGCCTGACGGTGTGGATGACCACGGCCTGGCAGCTCATGCTCTGCTGGGGACTCCTGGTCGGCCTCGGCACCGGCTCGATGGCGCTGGCCTTCGCGGCGACGGTCACCAACCGCTGGTTCACCGAGCGGCGCGGCCTGGTCACCGGCATCCTCACCGCCGCCTCCGCCTCCGGGCAACTGATCTTCCTGCCGCTGCTGTCCTGGATCGTCGAACGGTACGCGTGGCGCCCGGCCGCCGTGACCGTCGCGCTCGCCGCGCTCGTGGTCGTCCCCTTCGTCTGGCTGCTGCTTCGGGACCACCCGGCCGACGTGGGGCTGAAGCCGTACGGCGCGCCGGAGTTCGTGCCGAAGCCCCCGCCGGTGCCCGGGGCCGCCCGCCGCGCCGTCGCCGTCCTGCTCTCCGCCGCGCGCACCGGGCCGTTCTGGCTGCTCGCCGGGTCCTTCGCGATCTGCGGGGCGTCCACCAACGGGCTGATCCAGATACACCTGGTGCCCGCGGCCCACGACCACGGCATGCCCGTACGGGCCGCCGCGTCCCTGCTCGCCGTGATCGGGGTGTTCGACGTCCTG
>DASTDN010000494.1:0-3448 GCA_035710365.1 Streptomyces sp.
CATGCCCCCGATGGACAACGGACGGTAACGATGACCGACCCGGCCGGGGCGCCCGGAGCGGCGCACCAGAAGATCGACACCTCGGTGCCGCACTCTGCCCGCATCTGGAACTACTGGCTGGGCGGGAAGGACAACTACCCCGTCGACGAGGAGGCCGGCGACGCCTACACCGCCGTCTTCCCCGGCATCGTCACCATCGCCCGCAGCAGCCGCGCCTTCCTGGGCCGCTGCATCCGCCACCTCGTGCGGGAGGCGGGCGTGCGTCAGTTCCTGGACGTCGGCACCGGGCTGCCGACCGTGGACAACACCCACGAGGTCGCCCAGCGGTACGCCCCCGAGTCCCGCGTCGTCTACGTCGACAACGACCCGCTCGTCCTCACCCACGCCCGCGCCCTGCTCACCTCCAGCCCCGAGGGCGTGACGGCGTACGAGGACATCGATCTGCGGGAGCCGGAGCGGATACTGCGCGCGGCGGCGGGGACCCTGGACACGTCGCGGCCCGTGGCGCTGATCCTCAGCGGCATCCTCGGCCATGTCGCCGACCACGCCGAGGCGTGCGACCTGGTGCGCCGGCTGACGGCGGGCCTGTCGTCCGGCGGTTTCCTGTGCGTCAACGACGGCTCGCGCGGCACCGACCCGGCCTACGAGGCGGCGCAGGACCGCTACAACGAGTCCGGCGCGGCCCCGTACTTCCTGCGCCCGGTGGAGCAGATCGAGGCCTATTTCGACGGCCTGGAGCTGGTCGAGCCGGGCGTGGTGCCGGTGCCGCTGTGGCGTCCCGACCCCGGCGAGCCCGTCACGCCGATCGGCCAGCACGGCGGCCTGGCCCGCACACCCTGACCCCGGCGCCGCGCGCCGCACGGGAGAGCCCCCGCGGCGACGCGCGCCGCACGGGAGAGCCCCCGCGGGCACGGCCCGGCCGTGCCCGCGGGGGCTCTCCTTCCTCCGCCTGCCGCGTGACGGGGTGAGAAGACAATCACGGGGCAGGACGCTCGCCCGGGTTCTCCGGAGACCGTCTTGTTGCAAGTCTCTTGCAACTGCGTAATTGAAGCAAGAGGGCCGCCCTGGTCTTGCACCGGCGGGAGGCTTCTCCGTGCGGCGCGTGTCAGCGCCGGGCGCGCACCCGGCTCCGGACGAGCCCGACGGCCGCCAGCGCCAGCGTCATGCCGCCCGTGGAGTACAACTGCACCCGGGTGCCCGGCTCGCGGGCCATCAGGACGAACACCGCCGCCATCCCGGCCAGGGCCAGCCACGTCAGCCACGGGAAGCCCCACATCCGCACGACCAGCTTCCCGGGGGCCTCGCGCTCCAGGCGGCGGCGCAGCCTGAGCTGCGAGACCGCGATGAAGATCCAGACGACGAGGATGACCGCGCCGATCATGTTCAGCAGCCACGAGAACACGTCGTCGGGACGCCAGTAGCTGAGCAGCACGCACCCGAAGCCGAAGACCGACGACGCCAGCACCGCGACGCGCGGCACCCCGCCGGAGACCCGGCCCAGCACCTCGGGGCCCTGGCCGCGGGCCACCAGGGAGTAGGCGATGCGGGAGGAGCCGTAGATGTTGGCGTTCATCGCGCTCAGCAGCGCCACCAGCACCACGACCTGCATCAGCGTGCCGGCGCCCGGGATGCCGAGCGCGTCCAGGGCGGCGACGTAGGGGCCGTCCTCGACGACCTCCCCGGAGTCCCACGGGACGAGCGTGACGATGACGGCCATCGACCCGACGTAGAACAGCGCGATGCGCCACATCGCCGTGCGCACCGCGCTCGCCACGCCCCGGACGGGGTCCTCCGACTCGGCCGCCGCGATGGTGACCGTCTCCAGGCCGCCGTACGCGAACAGGGACGCGAGCAGGCCGATCACCAGGCCCTCGCCGCCGTGCGGCAGGAACTCGGTGAGGTGTTCCGTGCCGGGGGAGTCGGTGCCGGGCAGGACCCCCGCGACGGCCAGCACCCCGAGCGCCAGGAACAGCACGATCGCGCCCACCTTCAGTGCCGCGAACCAGAACTCGAACTCGCCGAAGTTCTTCACCGCCGCCAGGTTCGTGCCGCAGAACACGGCCATGAACAGCGCGACCCACGCCCACGACGGCGTCCCCGGCAGCCAGCCCGTGACGATCTCCGCGGCGCCGATGGCCTCCAGCCCGACCGCCGTGCACAGCAGCACCCAGAACGCCCAGCCCGCCGTGAAGCCCGCCCAGGGGCCGATCGCCCGCTCGGCGTGCGCGGAGAAGGAGCCGGACGACGGAAACGCCGCCGACATCTCGCCCAGCATCCGCATCACCAGCATCACGAGGAGGCCGGACAGGGCGTAGGCGAGGACGATCGAGGGCCCGGCGGCGGCGATGCCCGCCCCCGATCCGACGAACAGCCCGGCGCCGATGACACCGCCGAGGGCGATCATCGACAGGTGGCGCTGCTTCAGGCCGTGGGAGAGGGCGGTGTCCGCGTCGGACGGCACCGGGGCGGACGTCTGCTGCGTGGGGGTGTCGGACATGAGGGCGGTTCGTCCCGTGCGTGAGAGGGCAAAACGCGGCCCAGTCTGGTGGACCGTCCGATCGCCGCGGAAGAGTGTTCACTATCCGGACGACCGTGATGCGGAGTGTATACGTCCGATTACGGGGACGCCGGAAGTTCCTTTGGTGGAATCCCACAGTCGTCCCGGAGAGCCCCCGCGTGAGCGAAGCCTCCCCGCCTCCGTGACCGGCGTCACGCGCGCACGGGTGTAAACGGCACCCGTTGTCCACATTCCACCACCGTGCCACTCGACCCTTTGTCGAGCGCTGACGGTGATGCGCCGCACGGCGCTGGGATAGCGTCGCCGTGTCCATGCCCACATCACTTCGCGGAGACCTCATGAGCACCGCCGCCGCAGCACCCGCCCGCACCGGACGGGTCCTCGCCGACCTCCTCCCCGCCTCCCGCGTCCGGGACGTCGCGCTCGTGGCCGGGGGCGCCGTGCTCACCGGGATCGCCGCCCAGCTCTCCGTGCCCGTGCCCGGCTCCCCGGTTCCGGTGACCGGCCAGACCTTCGCCGCGCTGCTCGTCGGCACCGCCCTCGGCGCGGGCCGCGGCTTCCTCTCCCTCGCGCTGTACGCGCTGGTGGGCCTGGCGGGCGTGCCGTGGTTCGCGGAGGGCACCTCCGGCGCCGCCGCCCCCTCCTTCGGCTACGTCCTCGGCATGATCCTCGCGTCCACCCTCGTCGGGGCCCTCGCCCGCCGAGGCGCCGACCGCTCCGCGCTGCGCACGGCCGCCACGATGCTGCTCGGCGAGGCGGTCATCTACGCCGTCGGCGTGCCCTACCTCGCCCTGGCGACCGGCATGTCCGCCTCCGCCGCGATCGCGGCCGGCCTGACGCCCTTCCTGATCGGCGACGCCGTCAAGGCCGCCCTCGCCATGGGCGCGCTGCCCGCGGCCTGGAAGCTCGCCGACAAGCGCTGACGCAGCC
>DASTDN010000495.1:0-7045 GCA_035710365.1 Streptomyces sp.
GCGGACGATGGAGTCGTCGACGACGATCAGGCGCTTGCCCTTGATGACTTCCTTCAGCGGGTTCAGCTTGAGGCGGATGCCCAGCTGGCGGATGGTCTGGGAGGGCTGGATGAAGGTCCGGCCCACGTACGCGTTCTTCACCAGGCCGGCGCCGAAGGGGATGCCGGAGGCCTCCGCGTACCCGATCGCGGCGGGGGTGCCGGATTCCGGGGTGGGTATGACCAGGTCGGCCTCGGCGGGTGCCTCCTTGGCGAGGCGGCGGCCCATCTCGACGCGGGACAGGTACACGTTCCGGCCGGCGATGTCGGTGTCGGGGCGGGCCAGGTAGACGTACTCGAAGACGCAGCCCTTGGGCTTCGCCGGTGCGAAGCGGGAGGTGCGCAGACCGTTCTCGTCGATGGCGACGAACTCGCCCGGCTCGATCTCGCGCACGTAGCTCGCGCCGCAGATGTCGAGGGCGGCGGACTCGGAGGCGACGACCCAGCCGCGCTCCAGGCGGCCGAGGACGAGCGGGCGGATGCCCTGCGGGTCGCGGGCCGCGTAGAGGGTGTGCTCGTCCATGAAGACGAGGCTGAAGGCGCCGCGCACCTCGGGCAGCACCTTGCCGGCCGCCTCCTCTATGGTCAGCGGCTCGCCGTCGGCGTCGGTCTGGCCCGCGAGGAGCGCGGTGACGAGATCGGTGTCGTTGGTGGCCGCGACCCGGGTGGACCGGCCGGAGTGGTCGGTCGGCAGGTCGGCGACCATCTCGGCGAGTTGCGCCGTGTTCACGAGGTTGCCGTTGTGACCGAGTGCGATCGAGCCGTGCGCGGTGGCGCGGAACGTCGGCTGGGCGTTCTCCCACACGGAGGCGCCGGTGGTCGAGTAGCGGGCGTGTCCGACCGCGATGTGTCCCTGGAGCGAGCCGAGGGAGGTTTCGTCGAAGACCTGGGAGACCAGGCCCATGTCCTTGAAGACGAGGATCTGGGAGCCGTTGCTGACCGCGATCCCCGCGGACTCCTGGCCCCGATGCTGGAGGGCGTAGAGCCCGAAGTACGTGAGCTTGGCGACCTCTTCGCCCGGCGCCCAGACTCCGAAGACGCCGCAAGCGTCCTGGGGGCCCTTCTCGCCGGGGAACAGGTCGTGGTTGAGTCGTCCGTCACCACGTGGCACGCCACCGAGTGTAGGCGAGGTCGGCCGCTGGTCCGAATGGGGGAGGCGGCGCCCTCAGATGCGGGTCACCGGTCGGCGACGGCTCGTACGGAGGTGCCGTTCTTGCTGGTCAGCGTGAGGGTGCGGTGGTCGATCTCGTAGGTGACCGGGCTCTTGAGGGCGCGCAGCAGGGCCCGTTCCGTGTCCATGAGTGAGTCTTCGCACATCATTCGGGTGGTGGTGGGCCTGCCGACGGTGATACGGCCGTCGCGGACGGTGGCGCCGGCGTGGACGCGGTTGCAGCCGAGCCGTCCGGTGACGGTGTTCTCGTGCGCGTCGAAGGTCAGGTGGGCCTCGCCCTTGCCGGCGGGGGCGGTGACGTTCCACTTCGTGCCGCGCAGTTTCGCGTCCGCGGACCTGCTCAGGTGGACGGTGTCGCCGTTGTCGCCGGTCAGGGTCAGGCGGTCGCCGGTGAGGCCGGTGGTGAGGCCCGCGTCGGTGAGGACGGCGGCGAGCGCCCGTTCGAAGTCCATGGGCTTCTTGTCGCAGGCCATGTCGGTCGAGGTGGCGTCGGCGAGGCGGATCCGGTCGCCGTCGACGGCGGTCTCGGCGCTGAAGGTGTTGCATCCGTAACTGCCCTCGGCCCGGCCGTCGTCGCCGAAGGTGACGTGGGCGTCGGCCGGGGAGCGGTGCGTGGTGCCGTCGGCGGTGACGCTGTCGACGCTCCACACCACTCCGGCGAGGGTGTCCTCGGCCCCGACCGATCCGCTGCCCGCCTTCTCGCTGCCGCAGGCCGCCACGAGCGGGACCAGCACGGCCGCTGCCGTCAGGGTGATGCGCTGCATGTGCTTGTCCATGCCGCTCCGACGGACGCCCGGGAGAATCGGTTCCCCGCGCCCGGTCCGGATCAGCCACCGCGCACGGTCCCCGAGCGGGTCCGAGCCCGGTCCCCGAGCGGGTCCGGCTCAGCCCGTGAGAGGGAGCAGTCCGGAGAGGTCGGCGCGCTCGCCGCTCGCGCGCACGTCGGCCGCGGCCAGCGCGTCGGCCCAGGTGAGGCGGCCGGTGGCGAGGCGGATCCAGGTCAGCGGGGCGGTCTCGACCACGTTCGGCGGGGTGCCGCGGGTGTGCCGGGGGCCCTCGACGCACTGCACGACGGCGTACGGCGGAATCCGCACCTCCGTGGCGCCGCCGGGGGCCTTCGCGGCGAGGGCGTCGGCCAGCAGCCGGGTGCAGGCGGCCAGGGCGTGACGGTCGTACGGGATGTCGAGGCCGGGCACCGCGGCGTTGAGGTCGTCGGTGTGGACGACGAGTTCGACGGTGCGGGTGACCAGGTGGTCGGCGAGCGTCATCGTGCCGGCGCGGGTGGCCAGCCGACGGGAGCCGGGGGTGCCGGCGAGCCGTTCGGTGAGGCGGTCGGCGGTGCGGGCGTAGAGCGCGTCGAGGTCGGTCTCGGCCCGCGCCGCCGGCTCACGGGTGCCGTCGGTGATGTCGTTGGCGCGGTCGGCGCAAGCGGTGGCGGTGGCACGGTCGGCGCGAGCGGTGGCGGCGCAGGCGGCGGGGGCGGCGGGCCAGTCGAGCAGGGCGAGTTCCGCCCTCGGGGGTTCGTCCCGGTCGAGACCGCGGCTGACGGTCTCGACGGCCACGGTGACGTGCGCGGCCAGTTCCCGGACGGTCCAGTCCCCGAGCCGGGTGGGCAGGGCGAGTTGCCCGGCGGTGAGTGTGCGGACGGCTTCGTGTACGTGCCCGAACTGGGTGAGAACGGCGGTGCGCGTCTTGACGGGGTCGTGGGCGCGGGGACGCTTTCCGGACGGGGGCATGGGGTGCAGCTTAGGGCGCGGGGCGGGGGCGGTGAGGGGTTGCGGGGGGGGGACGTGGGGGCGGTGGGACGTGGGGTGCAGGGGCAGGAGCCGGGGTGCGAGGGATCGGGGGCGGTGAGGCGTCGCGGGGGGGGAGGGACGGGACCCGGGGTGCGGGTACGTGGGGTGCGGGGGACCCGGGGTGCGCATCCCGTGGGACCCGGGGTGCGAGGTGCGGGCTTCGCTACGGCTTCAGGCGTACGGCCAGGGAGTACAGGCGGGTGATCTGGTCGCGGCTGCCGTTGTCGTCGGAGATCAGGTACAGCGGGCGCCAGCCCTCGTACTCGCCGGAGGTCCATTTCTTGCCGACGGCCATGCCCTCGACGTTGTCCAGGAGAGGGGTGTGGGGGTTGGAGCCGGGCGTGGCGACCGCTCCGGGGCCGCCGTCGGGGCAGGTGGCCAGGTCGAGGACGGGGGTGTCGGCCACCAGTTGGTCCGCGGGTACGCCGAAGAGGGAGTCGGTCCCGGACACGTCGCGGGCGCCGTCGAGGGAGAGCTGGACGACGCGGATGGTGGTGCCGAGGCCCGCCGTGTACTCGCGTTCCAGCGCGAGGAGGCCGCCGTTGTCGTCGAGGGCGACCAGTTCCACGAGGTTCATCCCGTCCCCGGCGCGGTAGGCGTACTGCTCGTCCGGCGTGTAGGAGCCGTCGGGCTTCGCGGTGTAGCGCTGGATGCGGATCGCGGGCCGGCCCCGCAGGTCACCGTCCTTGGCCAGCGGTGCCTCCCAGCCGGCGTACAGGTGCCGTCCGTCCGGGGAGAGGGCCAGCGACTCGATGGTGCGGCCGGTCTGGGCACTGCCCTCGGGCCAGTGGCGCAGGCTCTTCGGTATCCGGAGGTCCGCGCCGATCTGCTTTCCGCTGGCGAGGTCGAAGCGGCGCAGTGCGGGTCCGTCCTCCGAGGCGACCAGCACAGTCCTGCCGTCGGGCCCGAGGACCATGCCCTCCCCGTCGATCTTGTCCTTGGGGAAGGGGTGGCCGTCGGCGCGGCGCAGCGTGCGAGGCGTGTCGGCGACGGGGTTCAGGTCGAAGGGGGTGCCGAGGGAGAGGGGGAAGACCAGGCCGGGGGCGTTGTCGGCGAGTGCGTACGCCTGTACTCCGGTCGGTCTCTCGGAGGCCAGGGCGAGGGCGGAGAGTCCCTGGACGTCCTGGTAGTCGACGTCCGCCTTGTCCAGCGCGTCGGAGTGGTCGAGGAGCACCGTGCGGGGCTCCCCGGGGCCGGTGGGCGGTGTTCCGCATTCGCCGGCCGCGGGTGCGGGGCGCATGGTGTGCCACCAGTCGACGGCCGTCGGCATGCCGAGACCGACGGCGAGTCCGGCCGTGGCGGCGGCCAGGGACCACATCAGCGTGCGGCCGCGCCCGCGGTGCGGTTGTTCCCCGCCGGGCGGCGGAGGCGTCAGGGGCGGGAGGACCGCGACGTTGCGGACGAAGTCCAGCCCGCCGACGCCGTTCTGGTCCTCGTCCCGCGGCTTCGGCATTTCCGGTCTCATGGCGGTGATGCACGCCGTGACCGCCTGGAACAGCGTGTGGAGACCCAGCATGTCGGGTCCGCCCGGCATCCCGTTCCGCAGGACGTCCACGAGCGCCCCGGTGAAGACCGTGCACCGCGTGGGGTCGGGCGCGTAGGAGGGCCGGTCGCCGGGCGTTGAGGCCATGACGTACGAGCCCTCCACCTCACGCAGTGTCTTCACCGCCGCCCGGCCGCCTTGTTCCCCGCGGTCGGAGCCGGCCATCTGGGTGAGCGCCCGGCCGCTGTAGCAGCAGTCGAGGATGAGGACGCGGCGCCGGGCGTCCCCCGTGTCTCGGATGGCCTGGCGTACGTCGTGGATCCGTACGGAGGTGAACGACTGGTCCTCCACCGTCCCGGGCAGCGTGAGCAGGAGCTTCTCGTCATGGCGGTCGAGCAGGCCGTGGCCCGCGTAGTAGACGATCAGCGTGTCGTCGGCGAGGGGCCCGGCCTCGTAGATGGGGTTCACCAGATCACCGGGGGCGGCCGGGTTCGTGACCGTGAAGATCCGGTCCTCCGGGATTCCCCAGATGTCCTTGTCGGTGAGCGCGGCCTTCAGCTCTTTGAGGTTGTGGGTCACGCCCCGCAGGGGGTCGAGGCCGCTGTAGTCGTCCACCCCGATCAGCACGCACGCTGAGCGGTGGGGGTCGATCCGGGCGGGAAGGTCCTCGCTGCCACCGGGTGCGCTCACGCTCCGGCCTCCCCGGAGTCGCCGTCCCGTTCCCCGCCGCGGAGCCGGCGCAGCAGGTCCTCGACCTCGTCCGGGTCCGCGCCGTCGATGTGGATGGTGAGCGCCGGCGGACGGCTGCGCCGGGCCTGCCGCCAGGCGAGGTATGCGAGGGGGAGTTGCATCACCCCGGCCGCGGTGGAGACGACCGCCAGGACCGCCTCGATCTCCGGGCCCATCCGCCCCGCGCCGTCCGCGTCGATCCGCTCTAGCCGGACGTGGCCGCGCAGCGACCGGTCGTCCGAGAGCCAGTTGAGCAGTGACCGGAGTTCTCTCTCGTGATCGGGTCCGTCCCCTTCGAACCTGATTTGCAACCGCTCACCCATCGGTCGGTCCCCCACCCCGAGTGCCTCCGCCCCACGCCCCGCCATCAGGTTGGTACATCTCATGTGCCCGGCAGGACAGTTGGGAAAACTCGGACATCAAGGTGAACGGGCCGCCGCTCCGGCACGGATGAGTGCCTGGAGCGACGGCCCGGACAACGGGAGGGGATTTACGCCAGCAGCGCCGGAATCGTCCCTTCGTGCGCTTCGCGCAGCTCTCCCAGAGTGAGGCTGAACTCGCCCTGGACGTCCACCGTGTCGCCGTCCACGACACCGATGCGGGTGGCCGGGAGGCCCCGGGCGCCGCACATGTCGTTGAAGCGGACCTCTTCCGAGCGCGGTACGGCGACGAGCGCGCGGCCGGCCGACTCGGAGAGCAGGAACGTGAACGCGTCCAGCCCGTCGGGGACGATCAGGCGGGCGCCCCTGCCACCGAGCAGGGCCGACTCGACCACGGCCTGGATGAGACCGCCGTCGGACAGGTCGTGCGCGGAGTCGATCATTCCGTCGCGGGAGGCGGAGATCAGGATCTCGGCCAGCAGCCGCTCGCGCTCCAGGTCCACCGCCGGGGGCAGCCCGCCGAGGTGGTCGTGCACGACCTGGGACCAGGCGGAGCCGCCGAATTCCTCACGCGTGTCGCCGAGGAGGTAGAGCAGTTGGCCCTCCTCCTGGAAGGCGACCGGCGTGCGGCGGGCCACGTCGTCGATGACGCCGAGGACCGCGACGACCGGCGTCGGGTGGATGGCCGCCTCGCCCGTCTGGTTGTAGAGCGAGACGTTGCCGCCGGTCACCGGCGTGCCGAGCTGCCGGCAGGCGTCGGCCAGACCGCGCACGGCCTCCGCGAACTGCCACATGACCGCCGGGTCCTCGGGCGAGCCGAAGTTCAGGCAGTCGGACACCGCGAGCGGCCTGGCACCCGTGGTCGCGACGTTGCGGTAGGCCTCCGCCAGCGCGAGCTGCGCGCCCGTGTACGGGTCGAGCTTGGCGTACCGGCCGTTGCCGTCCGTGGCGAGGGCGACGCCGAGGCCGCTCTCCTCGTCGATGCGGATCATGCCGGAGTCCTCGGGCATGGCGAGGACCGTGTTGCCCTGCACGAAGTGGTCGTACTGGGAGGTGATCCAGGACTTCGACGCCTGGTTGGGGGACGCGACCAGCTTCAGGACCTGCTGCTTCAGGTCCTCGGCGGTCTCCGGGCGCGGCAGCTTGTTCGCGTCGTCGGCCTGGAGGGCGTCCTGCCAGGAGGGACGGGCGTACGGGCGCTCGTACGTGGGGCCCTCGTGGGCCACCGTGCGCGGGTCGACGTCGACGATCTTGCCGCCGTGCCAGAAGATCTCCAGCCGGTCGCCGTCGGTGACCTCACCGATGACGGTCGCGATGACGTCCCACTTGTCGCAGATCTCCAGGAAGCGGTCGACCTTGCCGGGCTCGACCACGGCGCACATGCGCTCCTGCGACTCGCTCATGAGGATTTCCTCGGGCGAGAGCGTGGAGTCGCGCAGCGGGACGTC
>DASTDN010000496.1:0-3143 GCA_035710365.1 Streptomyces sp.
CGCCGGTGGACCGCGCCCCGCCCCGCGCAGCCCGCCGCCGACTGCACGGCGAATCCGAGCAGCACGGTGCGGGCGGACAGGGCGAGGTGCGGCGCGCACGCCGCCACCGCCGCCGCCACGGCCAGCCACGCCACCGCGATCCGGCCGCAGACGGCGGGCAGTTCGTCCAGGGTGTCCGGCAGCCGCCGGGTGACGCGCGGGCGCAGCAGCAGCGACGCCGCCAGAAGCGCCCCCACGAGCAGCGGCCGCCGCTGGGCGCCGTCCAGCGCCAGACTGCCCAGCAGCGCGGCCGCCCCGTCGGCGGCGAGCAGCGCGAGCGGCGCCGCGGAGCGCACCGCGGGCCGGGCGGCCGGGAACCGGAACCCGGCGTCCCCCCGCGGCGGCGCCCCCCGCCCGAGCCCCAGGCCCGCTTCCCTAGCCGGTCGGGGCGCCCGTACCGGGGACGGGCAGGGTGCCGACGGCTGTCCGGCGGTGGCGGGAACGGTGCTTTCCGCGGTCACGAGTGGCTGGACTCCCTGTACGGGCAGGGCGCGACGCGCTCTGCCGGCCGGTCCGGCGGGGTGGGCCCGCCGGCGAGGAGACCGCGGTAGACGTCGCCGACGGCCGCGGCCGTGAGCCGTACGTCGTGCGCGGACAGCACGTGCCGACGCCCCCGGCGGCCCAGGTACGCCCGCAGCGGCGGGTCGAGCAGCAGCCCGGCGACGGCGGCGGCCAGCGCCCCGGGGTCCTCGGGGGGCACCAGGCAGGACGCGGCGAGCACGCCCGGCAGGCTCTCCCGGGCGCCGCCCACGTCGGTGACGACCACGGGCCGCTCGCAGGCCATCGCCTCCAGCGGGGCCAGCGCCATGCCCTCCCAGCGGGACGGCAGGACGACCAGGTCGGCGGCCCGGTACCAGGGGGCCGGATCGTCGGCCGCCCCGGTGAACAGCACCGACCCGGCCGGTGCCCGCGCCGCCAGCCGCGCCCGCCCGGGCCCGTCGCCGACCAGCACCAGCCGTGCCCCCGGCACCCTCCCGAGCACCGCGGGCCAGGCCCGCAGCAGCACGTCCTGGCCCTTCTGCCGACACAGCCGCCCCACGCACACCACGAGCGGCGTCAGCGGATCGAGCCCGGCGACCAGCGGCAGCCGTTCCCGTGCCGACCGGGCGGACCCGGGGCGGAAGACGGCGGTGTCGACGCCGTTCGGAACGACGCTCCACCGGGCCCTGAGCCCGGCGCGCAGCCCGCGCAGGCGTTCGGCCTCGCTCACGCACACCACCCGCCCGGCCCAGCGCGCGCCGCACCGCTCCCAGCCCCGCGCGAGCGCGGCCGTGGCTCCGCCGACCGCCTCGAAGGACCAGGCGTGCGGCTGGAACACCGTCGGGATCCGGCCCCGCACCGCGAGCCGGCCGGCCAGTCCGGCCTTCGCGCTGTGCGCGTGCACCACGTCGGGCCGTACGTCCGCGACGATCCGGGCGATCCGACGCACCTCCCCGGCCAGCGCCGGGCCGGGCGACCGTGTCGCCTCCCAGCCGCGCACGTCCGCGCCCAGCGCCCGCAGCGCCGCGGCCCGCGGCCCTTCGGGGCAGGCCACGCTGACGCGCAGCCCGGCGGCGAGCTGCGCCCGCGTCAGGTCCGTCACGACGCGGGCGACACCGCCGTCCACGGGCTGGGTGAGGTGCAGGACCCGCGAGGGAGGGTCGGTCGGTGACAGGTGCATGCGCGGCTTCCTCGCTCACGGACGGCGCTCGGGAGGCGGACCTGGGCGGTGCACCTGGAAGGGCCTGGCCGTACGGGCCCGGGCGACAACGGGACGAGGACGACGCGGGCGTGTCAGGAACGCGTACCGCGGGCGCCTTCCAGGCCTTCTGCACAATAATCGGCAAGCGGACTAATTCGCCTATATCTGCCCATGTGTGTCGGCATGGCGAGGGGGGTGAAGCCGGGCGGAGGGGATGAACGGAATCCCATTTGGCGGATATCACCCATTTGGCCGAAAACCTCAGGGGGTGTGACGCGTTGACACAGCGCCGGGCATCCGCCCGGATGTTTGCGTCAACCCCAAGGAGCACCTCTCCATGTCGCGTATCGCGAAGGGCCTGGTCCTGACCTCCGTCGCCGCCGCCGCGGTTGCGGGCACCGCCGGCATCGCCGCCGCCGACAGCGGCGCCCAGGCCGTTGCCGCCCACTCCCCGGGCGTCCTGTCCGGCAACGTCGTCCAGATCCCGGTCCACGTCCCGATCAACATCTGCGGCAACACCGTGAGCGTGATCGGCCTGCTGAACCCGGCGGTCGGCAACGTCTGCTACAACGGCTGACGCTCCCGGACGGCCCAGTCACCGGCCGTTCCTCCCGCGGTTCGCCCGCGGGAGGAACGGCCGGTTCTGCTGTCCGGACCCGAATGGAGGGCTCGGACGGCGACACGCCGAGGCGCCGTGCCGTACGCCCTCACCTGCCGCGACGCGGAGACGGGTGACAAGTGCCGCTCACTCGGCGTGTCCCTACGGTTGCAGAGCGCGTTCGGCGCTTCCACGGTGGGCACAAGCTTCCGACGCTCACGAAAGGAACCCCCATGCGTCTGCCCGTACGGCGACTCGCGTCCACCACGCTCGGCGCCTTCCTCCTGCTCGGTGTCACCGGGCCCGCCGCCCTCGCGGCCGGCAGCGACCAGCCCGGGGAGAACACCGCCGCGGTGGCCCAGGCCCCTGTCGCCGACACCGAGGCACTCCTCGCCCAGACCCAGCACCTCGGCGACCTCAGCGCCATGCTGAAGCCGACCACCGACCTGCTGAACGCCGTGCTGAAGGCGGACGGCGGCCGGCTCGCGCCGCAGGACTCGGCCCCGTACGCCACCGCCGTGCGGGAGGCCATCGCCAAGATCGGCCGCACCCAGGCCACCACCCTCCCCGCGCCCGCGTCCGCGACGTCGTCCGCGTCCCAGGCCGGCGCCACGTCCGCGGCCGTGAAGTCGGCGCCCGTTCCGGGCGCGGACGCGCTCAGCTCGCTGCAGAAGGCGGTGGACGCCCTGACCGAGGCCTCCGCCGCCGGCGACACCGCGCGGGTCCAGGCCGCCGCGAACGACGTGATGACCGGCCTCGTCAACGTCGCCGCCGCCACACTCGCCGGCGACGGCATGCCCGCACCGGAACTCGCGGGCCTGCCGG
>DASTDN010000497.1:0-4486 GCA_035710365.1 Streptomyces sp.
CATCGGCCACCCCCCGTGCCCGGTGGCCGCCTGCACGGCCTCCATGTACACGGCGTCCACGTCGGGCCGCTCCTCGCGGTCCACCTTGACCGAGACGAAGTGCGCGTTGAGGTAGTCGGCGGTCTCCCGGTCCTCGAAGGACTCGTGGGCCATGACGTGGCACCAGTGGCAGGCGGAGTAGCCGACGCTCAGCAGCACGGGCACATCGCGTCGGCGGGCTTCCTCGAACGCCTCCGGTGTCCAGGGCCACCAATCGACCGGGTTGTCCGCGTGCTGCAGCAGATACGGCGAGGTCACACCAGCCAACCGGTTCATGCGATCCAGCCTCTCACGCCGACACGGCCCTGCCGGTTCGGCCCGCAAGCCCCCGCCCTACTTGGCTGATTCGCACCCAGGTCGCCCTGCGGATGCCGGAGGTTCTGCCCCGGCCCAAAGCCGGTGCCCGGCTGGAAGCGGGCAGTACGCTGAGTCGAGCAGCACCGCGTCCTCGACGGAGGTACTTCATGACCGCCGAGATGGTGGCGCCCGCGTGGATGCACACGCAGATCAGCGCGGAACAGTACGACTCCTGGTCCGAGGAGCAGTGCGCCGGCATCGAGATCGTGGACGGGATGGTCGTCGTGATCCCGAGCCCCTCCAAGCGGCACAACCGGCTGGCCCGGCTCCTGGCCAATGCCCTGGACGCCGCCGCGGGCCCGGACTGGAACGCCGACACGGACTCCGACGTCCGCTTGCAGGACGTGCCGCTCACCAACCGCCGTCCCGACGTCACCGTGTACCGGGCGGAGACCATCGACCTCACACCCACCCGCCCCGAGCACGTGCTCCTGGTCGTCGAGGTCGTGTCCCCTGGGTCGGAAACCACAGACCGGATCGTGAAGGTGGACCAGTACGCCAAGGCCGGCATCCCCTTCTACTGGCGGGTCGAGCAGGCCGCCATTGGCGTTCCGATCGTCTACACCCATGTCCTCGACCCAGCCAACAGGTCCTACCGGGACGGCGAGGTGTTCACCGGCACCGTGAAGGCCACCGCGCCCTTCCCTGTCACGGTCGACCTTGGGACCCTGTAAGCAACGAGGAATCGCCCGCACCCTCGACGCCTCCGACGTCCTGTGGACCAGGACATGTCCGCAACCGGGGCCCCCGCTCGGGACCTCCCCCGCGCGTCGGCCGCCGTCCGGACGGCACCGTCCGGACGCGCAGACCGCGGGCCGACGCCCGCACCCGCCCCCGGGCGCGTCCTCCCGGCGGGCGAGGTCCGGACCGCGGACCGCGGACCACGGACCGGGCGAGTGGGCCCTTCGGGGGATGGCGCCGGGTGCGCCGTCCGTGCTCCGCGACCTCGCGGGCGCCCGGCGTCAGAGCCCCAGCGCGTCCCTCACCGCCGAGGCCAGGATGTGCGGGCCGTGTTCCGTGAGGATGGACTCCGCGTGGAACTGCAGGGAGGCGAAGTGGGGGCCGCGCAGGGCGTAGACCTCGCCGTCGGAGGGGTTGCGGCTGACCTCCACCAGGCCGATGCCCGGGACCTCGCGCTTGTCCTCCATGCTGTGGGCGGCGAAGGTGTTGTAGAAGCCGACGCGTTCGGGGGTGCCGAACAGGTCGACGGGCTTCTGGCATCCCTGGTTGGGGGCCGCCAGACGGAGGATGTCGAGGCCGAGGGCGAGGCTGAGCACCTGGTGGCTCAGGCACACGGCGACGAAGGGGGTGCGCCGGTCCAGCAGGGTGCGTACCGCCGTGTGCAGGTGGCTGATCCTCGGGTCGTCGCACTCCTGCGGGTCGCCGGGGCCGGGGCCGAGGACGACCAGGTCCCAGCCGTCGAAGGAGTACTCCTCGTCGAAGCGCCGGACCGTCACCGCGAGGCCGGTCGCCTGGAGCTGGTGCCTGATCATGGACGTGAAGGTGTCCTCGGCGTCCACCACCAGGACCCGCAGGCCGGCCAGGCGGTGTCCGAGGCCCGTCGGCGCGCCGTCCTCGCCGTCCCGCGGGTCCTCCCGGTCCGCCGCGTCGCGCAGCCAGAAGTCGGCCAGCGTCGCGTTGCGGTGTTCCAGGGCCGCCCTGACCTGGGGGTGGCCGGCCAGGGACACGGCGGGGGCCGCGTCGCGGTCGGGGGTGCTCGCGGCGGCGGGACCGGGGGAGGTCAGGGCCGCCATGAGGCCGTCCGCCTTCGCACGGGTCTCCGCGCTCTCCGCGGCCGGGTCCGAGTGGCGCACCAGGGTCGAGCCGACGCTGATCTTCACCCGGCCCGCGCCGGTGATGGCGGCGGTGCGGATGAGGATGGCCGAGTCCAGGGCCTGACGGCCCGTCTCGTCGTGCCCGATGAGGGCGGCGACACCGCTGTAGTGGCCGCGGCCCTGCGGCTCGTACTTGTTGATGACCCGGCAGGCGCTCTCCAGGGGGGAGCCGGTCACGGTCGGGGCGAACATGGTCTCGCGCAGGATGTCGGCCGCGCCCCGGGTGGTGTGGCCCTCGATGAGGTACTCGGTGTGCGCGAGGCGGGTCATCTCCTTGAGGTAGGGGCCGACGACCCGGCCGCCCTTCTCGCAGATCCGGGCCATCATCTTGAGTTCCTCGTCGACGACCATGTAGAGCTCGTCGGCCTCCTTGCGGTCGGCGAGGAACTTCAGGACGCCCGGCAGGGTGGGCCCCTGCGGCGGGTAGGGGTAGGTGCCGCTGATGGGGTTCATGACGGCCTTGCCCTCGCGCACGCTGATGTGCCGCTCGGGTGTGGCCCCGACGAAGGTGCGGCCGCCGGTGTGGACGAGGAACGTCCAGTAGGCGCCCGCCTCGCGGCGCAGGAGCCGGGAGAAGAAGGTCAGCGCGCTGTGCGGCCCGTAGTCGGTGATGTCGGCGACGAAGGAGCGCTTGATGACGAAGTTCGCGCCCTCGCCCGTGCCGATCTCCCGGTCGACGACGGCGCGCACGATCTCCCGGTAGGTGTCGTCGTCCACGTCGAAGTGGCCGCCGTCGAGGGTGATCGGCACCTGCGGGATGCGGGCCAGCGCGTCGTGCAGACCGATCCGCTGCTGACCGGTGACGGTCAGCGCGATCAGCGGGGCGCCGTCGTCGGGGACGGTGAAGCCGCGTTCGGCGATCTGCCGGTAGGGGACGACGACGAGGAGGTCGTGGTGCGCGCGGCCCGGGGGCGGTGGTCCGGCCGGCAGGGGCAGGTCGGCGAGCGTGGCGGGTTCGGTGACGTCGCCGACGAGGACGTCCAGGGTGTCGGTGCCCGTGGTCTCGGGGCGGTACAGCAGGGCGTACGCGTCCGGCGGGTCGGTGAGGACCCGGGTCAGCAGGTCGCCCCCCTCCGTCGCGCCGGCCGGCGCGGATGCGCTCATGCGAAGACCTCCTTCGCGGTGAGGACGACCGCGCACCGTTCGGCGGCGTAGTCGGTGGCGAGGCGGTGGTACTGCTCGGAGAAGTCGGCGACGGCGTCGGCGACGAGGAACGGCTGGATGTCGTGGGTGAACGCCTCGACGGCCGTCATCAGGACGCCGACGTGGGCGTACACGCCGCAGAGGATGAGCTGGTCACGGCCGCTCTCGCGCATGCGCTCCAGCAGTGGGGAGTTGAAGAAGGCGCTGTAGCGCCACTTGGTGAGCCGCCAGTCGCCGTCCACGGGCGCGAGTTCGTCGATCACCTCGCGGTCGGCCGGCTCGGCGCGCATCCCGGGGCCCCAGAAGTCCGCGAGCAGGCCCCGCTCCTCGGTGGTCATGCTGCCGGGCTGGGCGGTGTAGGCCACGGGGACGCCGAGGGCGGCGCAGCGGTCGCGCACCGCCGCCGCGTTGGGCACCAGCCAGGAGCGGACGCTCTCGGGGAAGGGCGCCAGGAAGAACCGCTGCATGTCGTGGACGAGCAGTACGGCGCGTGCCGGGTCGGGTGTCCACTGGGCGGTGTTGACCGGCAGACCACCGGGGGTGGGCATCGGGTAGGCCTCGATAGGGGGTATCCCAGGCATTGCTTCGCTTCCCGTTCCTGTCTCGGATGGTTCGTGGACGGACTGGCGGCGGCCGTGTCGGCGGTGGCCGCCGCGACGGCCCTCCCGGGGTCGAGACGGCCCTCCCGGGGTGACCGGGCGATCGGGACCGGGTGACCGGGTGACCGGTGAGGCTCCCTCCCGGGGCGGGCGGGCCCTCCCCGGGTGGAGCTGCGGCTCGCGCGCGGTCGCCGTCGTCGGCGGCGGCGTGCGGGTGTCGTCGTACGGGTGTACGTGCGGGCCGTCCTCGGCCTCGGGTGCGGTCGCGCCGGCGGGTGCCGGGACGGGCGGGGCGCGGTGGGCGGGCGGCCGGGGCCGGCCCGCGGTGGCCCGCGCCCGTCGCGCCGGCCCCCGGCCCCGCGCCGCGGCGATCGCGTCCTGCGGGCGTGCGGCCCCTCAGCCGGAGAGGCCCCCGTTGAGTTCGACGACCTGGCCGGTGAGGTACGACGCCCGGTCCGAGACCAGGAACGCGACCAGGTCGGCGACCTCCTGCGGTGTACCGGCCCGGCCGAG
>DASTDN010000498.1:0-4245 GCA_035710365.1 Streptomyces sp.
CGTGGGGGGATGGCGTCCGTGGCGCTCAGTGCCGAAGAGATGGGCGCATGGACGGATCGTGTGGAGGTGGCGGCGGTCAACGGCCCGAAGTCGGTCGTGATCGCGGGCGACGCCCAGGCCCTGGACGGGGTACTCGCCGAACTGTCCGGCGCAGGCGTGCGTGTGCGTCGTATCGCTGTCGACTACGCGTCCCACACGCGGCACGTGGAGGACATCCGCGAGGTCTTGGCCGAGTCGCTCGCGCCCGTCACCGCTGAGGCCCCGGCCATCCCCTTCTATTCGACCGTCACGGGCGGCTGGATCGAGGACGCGGGCGCCCTGGACGGTGACTACTGGTACCGCAACCTGCGTCAGCAAGTGGCCTTCGGCCCGGCCGTGGCCGAGCTGGCCGCCACCGGCCACGGAGTATTCATCGAGGTCAGCGCCCATCCGGTGCTGCTCCAGCCGATCGCCGAGGCCACGGACGCGCTGGTGACCGGCACCCTTCGCCGCGAGGACGGCGGCCTCAGGCGGCTGTTCACCTCCATGGCCGAACTCTTCGTACGCGGCATCTCCGTCGACTGGGCGGCGGTGCTGCCCGCCGGGGCGACGGTCGCTCGGGTCGACTTGCCGACGTATGCCTTCGACCACCAGCACTACTGGCTGCAGCCCGCCGAATCCGTCACCGACGCCGCCTCCTTGGGGCAAGCAGCCGTGGACCATCCGCTGCTGGGTGCGGTGGTGCGGTTGCCCGGGTCGGACGGGCTGGTTTTCACCTCCCGGCTGTCGCTGAGGTCGCATGCGTGGCTGGGTGATCACCGGGTGGGTGGTGTGGTCCTGGTGCCGGGCACGGCGCTGGTGGAGTTGGCGGTGCGGGCCGGGGACGAGGCCGACTGCGGTGTGCTGGACGAGTTGGTGATCGAAGCGCCGCTGGTGGTGCCCGAGCGGGGTGGCGTACGGGTGCAGGTCACGGTGGGGGGACCGGGACAGGACGGTACGCGCACCGTGGACGTGTACTCCCTGCGGGACGACGCGGACGTGTGGACGCGGCACGCGACCGGCGTCCTGGCGGCCGAGACGACGCGGGCGAGCCACGCGGCGTACGACTTCACGGCCTGGCCCCCGCCCGGGGCGCGACCGGTCGATGTCGAGGGGTTCTACGACGGTCTGGTGGACCGTGGGTACGGGTACGGTCCGGTGTTCCAGGGTGTGCGGGCGGTGTGGCGGCGCGGGGACGAGGCGTTCGCCGAGGTCGCGTTGCCGGAGGAGGTGCGGGAGGACGCCGGACGGTTCGGGGTGCATCCGGCCCTGCTGGACGCCGCGTTGCAGGCCGGGACGATCGCCGCCGCAGACGATCGCGAGGCCGGTCCGGACGGCGGCCCGGACGGAGCGGCGGACGATGGCCCGGACGGCGGGGCGGTGCTGGCGTTCGCGTGGAACGGGCTGGTGCTGCACGCCTCGGGTGCCTCGGCGCTCAGGGTGCGGGTCGTGCCGGACGGACCCGACGCGCTGGCCTTCCAGGCGGCGGACGAGACCGGGGAAGCGGTCCTGACGCTGGACTCGCTGGTGTCCCGGGCGGTGTCCGCCGAGCAGTTGGAGCAGGCGGGCGCGGACACGGTCGTCGCACAGGCACTGCACCGGCTCGAATGGGCCGAGCTGCCTCCCGCGCGGGACGCCGTACCCACGCCGTCATGGGTGTCCGTCGCGACCGCCGATGAGGTGGAGGACCTGGCGGAGGACGTGGCGGCGGGCGCCGATGTACCGGCCGTGGCGGTACTGGACGTCGTCGGCGACGACAGCGCGGACGCCGTGCTGGCGTTGACGTCGCGGGTGCTGGGCGTGGTGCAGGCGTGGCTGGCCGCGGCCGGGCTGGAGGAGTCGCGGCTCGTGGTGGTGACCCGGGGCGCGGTGCCCGCGGGCGGTGACGACGCGGTCCACGACCCGGCCGGCGCGGCGGTGTGGGGGCTGGTGCGTGCCGCGCAGGCGGAGAGCCCCGACCGGATCGTCCTCCTGGACGCCGACCCCGCCGACCCCATCGGAGGCGACGAGGACACCGGGGGCCGGGAGCCGCTGCTGGGGGCGGTGCTGGCAGGCGGAGAGCCGCAGATCGCCGCACGGGGCACGGCCCTCTCGGCCCCCCGTCTCGCCCGCGCCGACGGTGGCACGGGCGCCGCCTCGGCAGCGTTCCGGACCGACGGGACGGTACTGGTGTCGGGCGGCGGCGCGCTGGGTGGCCTGGTGGCGCGGCACTTGGTGAGCCGGCACGGCGTACGGCGTCTGCTGCTGGCGAGCCGGCGCGGCCCGGACGCCGAGGGCGTCGCGGAGCTGGTCGCCGAGCTGGGCGCGGCCGGGGCCGAGGTGTCGGTGGTCGCCTGCGACCTGTCCGACCGCGTCCAGGTGGCGGCGCTGCTCGCGTCGGTGCGGGACGACCGTCCCCTGACCGGGGTGGTGCACACGGCGGGTGTCTTCGACGACGGCCTGATCGCGTCGCTGACCCCGGAACGGCTCGCGACGGTGTACGCCCCGAAGGTGGACGCCGTACGGCACCTGCACGAACTGACCCGCGAACGGCACCCCGGCCTCGACGCGTTCATCGTGTTCTCGTCGGTCGCGGGGCTCTCCGGGGGCGCCGGGCAGGGGAACTACGCGGCGGCGAACGCGTACCTCGACGCGCTCATGGCCGTCCGCCGCGCCGCCGGCCTGCCCGGACTGTCGCTGGCCTGGGGCCTGTGGGAGGACACCCTCGGCATGGCCGGCCACCTCAGCCGCGTCGACCGGGCGCGTGCGAGCCGCAGCGGCGTGCTGCCCATCGGCGCGGCCGAGGGTATGGCGTTGTTCGATGCGGCGGTGGGGTGTGGTGGGTCGTTGGTGGTGCCGGTGAAGCTGGATGTGGGGGCTTTGCGGGCGGGTGTGGTGTCGGGTGAGGGGGGTGGTGGGGTTCCGTATTTGTTGCGGGGTTTGGTGCGGGTGGGGCGGCAGTCGGTGCGTGCGGTGGTGGCGTCGGGGTCGGGTGGTGGGTTGCGGGAGCGGCTTGCGGGGCTTGATGCCGAGGGGCAGGAGGGGTTGCTGCTGGAGTTGGTGCGGGTGCGGGCGGCCGCGGTGCTGGGGCATGGGGGTCCGGAGGCGGTGCGGCCGGACATGGCGTTCAGGGATGCCGGGTTTGATTCGTTGACGTCGGTGGAGTTGCGGAACCGGGTGCGGGAGGCGACCGGGTTGAAACTGCCCGCGACCCTCGTCTTCGATCACCCCACCCCCCTCGCCCTCGCGGCGTATCTGCTCGCTGAACTCGGCGTCACCGAGGACGCGCTGGCGCGTGTGCACGCGAAAATCGAGGACGTCGAATCACTCATCGTCGGGCTGCGTCTCGACGACGCGATGAAGTCCCGTGTCGCACAGCGCCTGCAAGGACTGGTGGCGCGGTGCAACGGAGTTCTCGACGGGGCGGGTGTTTCCACGGTGGCGGACCAACTGGAATCCGCGTCGGCCGACGAGCTTTTCGATTTCATCGACGACGAACTCGGCCTCGTCTGACATTACTCCGGGTACGGGCGGGCGGTTCCGGCAAACCTTTGTGAGGACTGAAGCATGGCCACGGACGAGAAACTCCTCAAGTACCTGAAGCGCGTCACCACCGAGCTGCACACCCTGCGCAAACAGGGCGCGCGGCACGCCGACGAACCGGTCGCCGTCGTGGGAATGGCGTGCCGGCTGCCGGGCGGGGTGACGGGACCCGAGGACCTGTGGCGTCTGGTGTCCGAGGGCCGGGACGCGGTGTCGGGATTCCCCGAGGACCGGGGCTGGGACCTCGACCGCCTTTTCCACCCGGACCCCGACCACCCGGGCACCTCGTACGCCCGCGAAGGGGGATTCCTGCATCAGGCCGGGGATTTCGACGCGGGATTCTTCGGTATTTCCCCCCGCGAGGCACTGGCCATGGACCCGCAGCAGCGATTGCTGCTGGAAACCTCCTGGGAGGCCCTGGAACGCGCCGGAATCGACCCGGTGTCCCTGAAAGGCAGCGACGTCGGCGTGTTCGCCGGGGTGTCCGGCCTCGGATACGGGGCCGGCGCCGGGGCGCTCGCGCCGGAACTGGAGAGCTTCGCGGGCACCGGGGTCGCGCCGAGTGTGGCGTCGGGCCGGGTGGCGTACGTCTTCGGCTTCGAGGGACCGGCCGTCACCGTCGACACGGCGTGCTCGACGTCCCTGGTGGCCATCCACCTGGCCGCGCAGGCGCTGCGGCTCGGCGAGTGCTCGATGGCGCTGGCC
>DASTDN010000499.1:0-3777 GCA_035710365.1 Streptomyces sp.
GCGGTCGGAGCCGGCGATCCGGACCCGTCCCCCGACCCGCCGTCCCGGTCCCACTGCTGCAGCACCACGGCGGTCCCGCCGCCGAAGAGCGCGGCGACCACGACCACCAGCGCCACGGTCCGCAGCCGGCGGCGCCCCGGCGTGTCCCGTACGGTCCGCCCCTGCGAGGTCACGGCGGACCCAGCGGGCGCGGGCCCGGTCGGGTGCCCGTACACCGCCGCGCCGTACGCCCCGGCGGCCCCCACCCCGTACCCGTCGCCGGTGGCGGCCGCCCCGTACGACGGGGCCCCGTACGCCGTCCCGTTCGAGCCCGGGGGTGTCGGTGCCGGGGCGGGTCCGTCGTACTGCGTCGGAACGTAGGCCTCCGCCCCGCTCGGGCGTCTGCCCTCCGCCGCCTCGGCGAGCATCTGCTCGGTGGCCGACGCGTCGGGGCGATGGGCCGGATCCTTGCGCAGCAGGGCCGTGATGACGGGCTGGAGCGGGCCCGCGTACCGCATCCCGGCCGGTTCGTCGTCCACGACGGCCTGCATGGTGCTCAGCGGTGAGGTGCGGCGGAACGGCGACCTGCCCTCCACCGCGGTGTAGAGCGTCGCGCCGAGCGCCCACAGGTCGGAGGCCGCCCCGGGGTCGTGGCCGCGCACCCGCTCGGGTGCCAGGTACTCGACCGAGCCGACGACCTCGCCGGTGCGGGTGATGGTGGTGTCGCCCTCGATCTGGGCGATGCCGAAGTCCGTGAGCAGGACGCGCCCGTCGTGCCCGAGGAGGACGTTGCCCGGTTTCACGTCGCGGTGCAGGACACCCGCGTGGTGCGCGGCACGCAGGGCGCGCAGCACCCACAGGCCGACCCGGGCCGCCTCGCGCGGCTCGATCCGGTTCTCCCGCGTGACGGCGTCGGCCAGCGAACGGCCCTCGACCAGCTCCATCACGATCCACGGCCTGCCGTCGTGCTCCAGCACGTCGTGCACGGTGACGACGGCCGTGTGGTTGATGCGCGCGGCGGCGCGCGCCTCGGCCCTGGTGCGGGCCAGCAGGATGCCCCGCTCGCTCTCGGACACGTAGAGGGCCGCCGTCAGTTCCTTGACGGCGACGGACCGGCTCAGCACCTCGTCGTGGGCGCGCCACACCCGTCCCATGCCGCCGCTGCCGATGGAACTGCCGAGTCGGTAGCGGCCCGCGAGGAGCAGGCCCTGCATCTGATTCACGTTTTCCCCGCAATGGTCTTGACAGGTTCAGCGTAGGTACCCGTTCGCGCCCGGGGAACCGGCGCGCCGCCAAGGTGACCGCACTGTGACGGTTGCCGCCCATCAGGCCGAACACCCCGCCGGGGCCGCGAAGTTGCCCGCCATGACCTGGGCCCCGGCCCGGCCTCCGGCGCCCCGGCCCCTGACCCGGGCATCGGCCCCCGCCCGCACCCCCGGCCCGCCGCACGGTACGACGGCACCGCACCGCCCCCTGCCCGCCGCAGCGCCGGTCCGCCACACGCACCGGGAACCGCCGACGGCGCCACGACACGCAAGCGGCACCACCGGGCGCCCCGGCCCGGGCAGGCCCGGCGGTGCGGCGGGCGCGTCCCGGCCCGGTGAGGCCGCGTCAGTCCGTGACCCGGTACGTCGCCGACGCCTGCTCGAACAGGCGGGTGACCTCGTCCCGTTCCGCCTCCGGGCCGCGCACCTGCACCACGTGGTAGCGCCCGTCGACCAGCATCGCCAGGTTGCGCACGAACAGCTCGCGCCCGTCGTCCCCGGTCCAGGTGAACTGTCCCTCGGCCATGACCCGGCCGCCCACCTCGATGGTCTTCAGCCCGGTCGAGGTGGCCCAGCTCGAGTTGCGGAACGGCTGCAGCTCCCGCTCGTGCTCCCGCTGGTACGCCATGGGGTCGCTGCCGTAGCCCTCCGCGCTGTCCCGGCCCGGTACGACGATCAGCTCGAAGCGGCCGTGCGTGTAGAGGACCTGGCCGCTGCCGTTGCGGCCGGAGCGCTCCCAGCCCTCGGCGACGGCGACGTGGAACCCCTCGGGGTCCTTGCGCAGGGTGAAGCCGTCGGCGACGTCGGGGCCGACGGTGGTCTGCGTCTCGGCCGACCCGTCCGACGGGCCGTCGTCCTCTCCCGCCGACGGCCCTGCGGAGCCGGGCTCGCTGCTCGCCTCCGGGGTCTGCTCGGGCGCCGGGCCGGCCTGCCCGGCGGAGCCCCCGCGGCCGTCACCGTCGGCGCCGGTCTTCGGCATGAACATCATGGCGTAGGCGACCGCCGCGCCCATCCCGAGCATGACCAGCACCAGCAGCACGCGGCCCAGGCGGCGCGGCGACGACTCCTCCTGGCCGGCCCGCTTGTGGCGTGCGTGGTGCGAGGGCAGCCCGGCGCGCCGTCTGCGCACCAGCTCGCCGCGCCGCCGTATGATCGGCAGCCGGCGGGCGTCGGCGGGCGGCGCCGCGACGACATGCGCCCCCGCGTCCGGCTCGGGCGCCGAACGCACCAGCGACCGCAGCCAGCCGCCCAGCTCCTCGAAGTCGATGCGTTCGGTGGGGTCCTGACGCAGCAGCGACTCCACGACCGGGCGCAGCGGACCGCACTCCTCCGCGAAGGCGGGGGGCTCGGCGCACACCATCTGCACCAGCTCGGCCGTGGACTCCTCCGGGTAGGGCGCGTGCCCCTGCACGGCGCGGAAGAGCAGCGCGCCCAGCGCCCACAGGTCGGTGGCGGGGCCGATGGGCGCGGCGAGCTGCCAGTTCTCGTGGACGGGCCCGGCCTGCTCGGGCGCCCACCGCTCGGTCACCGGCCCGACGACGGCCATCCGCGCCTGCCGCGCCCGCTCGGCGGCCAGCGCGGTCGCGGGTCCGCGCCGCGGTCCGGGAGCACCGGCGGCCGGAACGTCCCAGCCCCCCGCCCCGCCCGAGTCGCCCCGCGCGGCCGTCCCCACACCGGCCTGCGGGGACGGCGGGTACGGCGAGGAAAGCCCACCCGGAGGAACGACTCCGCCGAGGGGCACGACCCCTCCGGGAGGCACGGCTCCCCCGGGGGGCACGGGGCCTTCGAGAGGGGGCCGGGTGCCCTCCTGCGGAGCGGCGCCGTGCGCGGGGCGCGCTCCGGGCCCCGGGGTCCGGCCGTTGTTCTGCGCCGCCTGGACGCGGGCCGCCGCCCGCGCGCCCGCCCGGTACGCCGCGATGGCCCCGGCCCGCGCCGCCCGGATCTCGGCGGTGGGGTCGAGGGGCCTGCGGTCGGGCCCGGCCGGTGCGGCACCGGCCGGCTCCACCCCGGCGGCCGGGAGTCCACGGGCCGTACGCGCCTCGATGGCGGCCCGCCGGTCGGCCTCGGGGTCGGCGGTCACGGCGATCCGGCCGGCCGGTCCCGGAGGACCCGGTGGTTCGGCCGTACCGCCACCGGTCCCGTCGTCCGGGTCGGGCGGCACGGGGTCGTAGCCGCACAGGGCCTCTTCCGCCGCCCCGGCCGCCAGGCCGGTCAGCATGACCCGGCCGTCCTCGCAGACCAGGACCGTGCGCGCGGTGAGGTTGCGGTGCACCCAGCCGTGGCCGTGCAGCACCCGCAGCGCCGCCAGGATGTCGGAGGCGATCTCGGCCGCCCGGTACGGCGACAGCGGCGCCTCCGCGAGCAGCGCCGACAGGGTCCGCGCCGGCACCAGCTCGCTGACGATCCACAGCGAACCGCCGTCGGCGAACACGTCGAAGACCTGGTCGAGGCGCGGATGGTCGGGGACGCGGGCCGCGGCCTGCGCCGCCTCCACGGCGCGCCGCACGACCGGGTCGGCGGGCCGCCGCGGACC
>DASTDN010000500.1:0-4116 GCA_035710365.1 Streptomyces sp.
ACGCTCTACACCCCCGACGAGATCCGCGCGATCTGCGAGCACGCCCACGCACACGGCATGAAGGTGCACCTGGACGGCTCCCGGATATCCAACGCCGCCGCCTCCCTGGACGTCCCCATGCGGACCTTCACCAACGCGGTCGGCGTCGACATCCTCTCCCTGGGCGGCACGAAGAACGGCGCCCTGTTCGCGGAGGCCGTCGTCGTCCTCAACCCGGACGCCGGCCGCCGCATGCGTCACCTGCGGAAGATGTCCATGCAGCTCTCCTCCAAGATGCGTTTCGTGTCGGTGCAGCTGGAGGCGCTGCTCGCCCGGGACCTGTGGCTGCGCAACGCCCGGCACTCCAACGAGATGGCCCAGCGCCTCGCCGAGGGCGTACGCGGCGTGCACGGCGTGGAGATCCTCTACCCGGTGCAGGCCAACGCGGTCTTCGCCCGCCTCCCGCACGACGTGACCGAGCGCCTCCAGAAGCGGTTCCGCTTCTACTTCTGGGACGAGCCCGCGGGCGACGTCCGCTGGATGTGCGCCTTCGACACGACCGAGGACGACGTGGACGCGTTCGTCGCGGCGCTGAAGGAGGAGATGGCGCGTTAGACCGTGTCGTCCGGACCGTCGAGGGCCCGCGACGGTCCGCCACGGCGCCTCGCGGCGCCCTCGCGGGACCCGCGTACACCCCGTACGCGGGTCGCGCTCCGCCTGGCGGTGCACCGGACCCGACGCCGCGGCCCGATCCACGAGGATCCGGACGGCACGGCCCGGTGGCGCGTGGCGCGGCCCGTCCCCGCCCCGGCCCTGAAAGCCGCGGGCGTCGGCCGGGGCGAGGCACGCGCCGACGGCGAGCACGAGGGCGCCGCCGCCCGGATGGAACACTTGCCGCGCGCTTGCCGCCCGCGGCCCTGAGGCGCTCGCGTCCGTCCTCGACGGCGCCCGGGCCGTCACCTACGCCTCGGCCCCGCGCCTCATGTGCTCGTCCCTGTCACGCGGCCGCGCGGTGAGCCGCACCGGACGGCACGGCGCGCCGGTCAGCGCCCGCGCACCGGCGGCGGGCGGAACAGGCGGCGCGGAGTCATCGGGCCTCCGCCTCGCGGACCTGCTCCGCCGTCGGCGCCGAGCCGCCGAGGTGCGCCGGCAGCCACCAGGTGTCGTCGGCGTCCTTGGGGCGTCCGGGGTAGGCGCGCTGGGCCGCCTCCAGGAGCTCCTGCACGCGCTCGCGCACCTGCCGGGTGATCGCGCCCGCGTACTTGTCGCGGGACGCCTCGATCGCCTCGCCGACGCGGATGGTGATCGGCGTGTGGCTGCGCCGGAAGTTGCGCGGATGCCCCTTCGTCCACAGCCGCTGCGTGCCCCACACGGCCATCGGAATCAGCGGAACGCCCGCCTCCTGAGCCATCCGCGCGGCACCGGACTTGAAGCTCTTCAGCGTGAAGGACTGCGAGATGGTCGCCTCGGGGAACACCCCGACGATCTCACCCGACCGCAGAGACCGCAGGGCGTGCTGATAGGCCGCCTCGCCCTGCTTGCGGTCCACCGGGATGTGCTTCATCCCGCGCATCAGCGGGCCGGAGATCCGGTGCCGGAACACGGCCTCCTTCGCCATGAACCGGACGAGCCGCTTCTGCGGCAGCGCCGCCAGGCCGTTGAAGATGAAGTCCAGGTAGCTGATGTGGTTGCTCACCAGCACGGCGCCGCCCGAGCGCGGGATGTTCTCCGACCCCTGGCAGTCGATCTTGAGGTCCCACACCTTGAACATGGTGCGGGCGAAACCGACGACCGGACGGTAAACGAGTTCTGCCATGGGCGGGGCGGACCCTTCCTTCTGTGCCTGGGAAGCGGACTCCCGGCGGTAAGTTACGCAGCCGTAGGTTTGCGGCTTGTCGAGATCGTGCCCGAAGAACGTCCGGGTAGCCAGCCCTCGGGCCCGTCAACCGCGAGATTCTCGTCACGTCGCCCACCTGGTCCACCTCGGGCTTTTACGCCGCCATTACCCGACGCGAACCGTCACACGCCGTATGAGCAGGCACGACGCACAGCCCGGGCAGTACCCGGAAGCGGCACGGGGGGAGGCGGGCCGCGAGCGCGGCGCCCGTCACGGTGAGCCCGAACCGCCTCGGACCCGCCGGGAACCGGCCAGTCCGGCCGCCGGGAGGAACGGTCCGGCCGCCTGTGCCGGCGGGACGGCCGCAGCGCACAGAACGCCGTCGGCGGCGTGGGCCGCGGGCCGCGGCGCTGCAGGGGCCAGCGAGCCGTGCGGCGAGCGCCTCGGCCCGCCTGGGGTGCCCCGCCCCCCTGCGGTGTCAAGGCCTTCCTGCGGTGCCGGGGCCTTCCCGTGGTGCCTCGGCCCTCCCGAGGCGGCCGCCCCCCAGCGGGCCGCACCGCCACCCGCGAGGTGGAGCTGCACGGCCCGCCGCCCCGCGGCGCCCCGCCCGCGGCGCCCGGTGCGAAGGCCGGCGTCTGCCACGCCGGGGGCCGCGCGCCGTCGGTGACCTGGACGACCGCCGGGACGACGGCGGTCACCGCGCCCCCGTAGACGACGACCGCGCCCGGACCAGAGCCTTCCCGCATCAGCGTCGTCCCGGAGCAACAGGCGCCCCCGCTCCGGGCGGGGACCGGGAATCTTTGCGGTTGTGCGAGTGCTTGTGCACACCAGGACGGGACTGGTGGTGTGTGGGGCGGCGCTCGCGGCGGCGGGCGCCCGCGGAGGGCCGCGACGGCGGCGGAACGGGAGGACGAGGGTGCGCGGGCACGGCGAAGGAACACGGCTCGGCAGCGAGGAACTCGGCGCCGAACTGGGCGAGCGGGCCACCCTCGTGCAGTTCTCCAGCGCGTTCTGCGCCCCCTGCCGGGCCACCCGGCGCATCCTCGGCGAGGTCGCCGGCCTCGTGCCGGGCGTGACCCGCGTCGAGATCGACGCCGAGGCCCACCTCGACCTCGTACGTGCCCTGGACATCCTCCGGACCCCCACCGTGCTGGTCCTCGACGCCGGCGGGCGGGTCGTGCGCCGCGCCACCGGGCAGCCCCGCAAGGCCGATGTGATCGCCGCGCTCGGTGACGCGGTGTGACCCCGGGGGCGAGGGTGAACGGGCTCCCGGCGCTCGGCAGGTACTTGACCGTGTGCAGTAAAAGTCGTCAGCCTGAGAGCCATGCTTGTGGACATCCTTCTCCCCGGGCGGGTGCTCCCCGACCTCGCCCGCGCCGCGAGCGCGCGCTGCCCGGGCCGCTGAGCAGCCACGCCCCCGCTCGCCACCTCCCCAGAAGGACGACCCGATGACGGCCTCGCCCGATCTCGCCACCGACCGGCTCGCCTCCCCCGACCTGCTGCGCTCCGTCTTCCGCCGGCACGCGGCGGGAGTGGCGGTGATCACCGCGCGCTCCGAGAGCGGCCCGGCCGGTTTCACCGCCACCTCCCTGACCTCGGTCTCCGCCGACCCGCCGATGGTCTCCTTCGGTGTCGGCACGGGTGCCTCCAGCTGGCCCGCCATCTCCACCAGCGGCCATGTCGGCGTGCACATACTCGGCGAACACCAGCAGGACCTGGCCTCCACCTTCGCCCGCAGCGGCGCCGACCGGTTCGGTCCGCCCACGGTCTGGCGCGAGGGCCCCGCCGGGATTCCGGTGCTGGACGGGGTGCTCGCCTGGATGGTGTGCCGCATCGTGGCGCGGGTGCCCGCCGGCGACCACCGCCTGATCCTCGCCGAGGTGCTCCTCGGGGACGCGTCGGGAGCCGGTCGACCCCTCGTCTACCACCAGGGGAGCTTCGGCGGACTGCGGGACTGAGGCCGCGCCGCGCGGCCGGTCCCCCCGCTGCGCGACGGTCCGGTTCCGGTTACGCTGCGTTGCACAGGTCACAGTTCAAAGCGCTTGCTTAGCGGGCAGGAACTGGGTGTACTGACGAGTAATATCTGGGGTCGGAGCGCGGGTCGCCCCGACCGGGACCAGCCGCTTGAGGCACCTATGCTGCCTTCAGGCAGGCAGCCGAGAAATGACGATGCAGTAGGAGAGCCGGCGTGAGCTTGAGGATCGTTGTCACTGTGAAGTACGTGCCCGACGCCACTGGCGACCGGCACTTCGCCGATGACCTGACCGTCGACCGGGACGACGTGGACGGCCTGCTCTCCG
>DASTDN010000501.1:0-18402 GCA_035710365.1 Streptomyces sp.
ACTTGCCGTTGGACTCCATGTCGAGCTGCTGGAGGTACGCGGTGAACTTCGACAGGTAGTGGCTGTAGGGCAGCACCGCGTGGGACTGCGCGCCGAGGAAGTTGTTGTACCAGACACCCAGCAGGCCCAGCAGCAGCGGCACGTTGGACTCGGCGGGCGCGGTGCGGAAGTGCTCGTCGACGAGGCGGAAGCCGTCGAGCATCTCCCGGAACCGGTCCGGGCCGATCGCGATCATCAGGGACAGGCCGATCGCCGAGTCGTACGAATAGCGTCCGCCGACCCAGTCCCAGAACTCGAACATGTTCGCCGTGTCGATGCCGAAGTCGGCGACCTTCTCCGCGTTCGTCGACAGGGCGACGAAGTGCTTCGCCACCGCCTCCTGGCCGGCGCCCAGCCCGTCGAGCAGCCACGCGCGCGCCGAGGTGGCGTTGGTGACCGTCTCGATCGTGGTGAACGTCTTGGACGCCACGATGAACAGCGTCTCCGCCGGGTCGAGGTCCCGGACCGCCTCGTGCAGATCGGCCCCGTCCACGTTCGACACGAATCGGAACGTCAAGTTCCGCGCCGTGTAGGCCCGCAGCACCTCGTACGCCATGGCCGGGCCGAGGTCGGAGCCGCCGATGCCGACGTTGACGACGTTGCGGATGGGCCTGCCGGTATGGCCGGTCCACGCACCGGAGCGCACCCGGTCCGCGAAGTCGGCCATCCCGTCGAGGACGGCGTGCACCTTGGGCACGACGTTCTCGCCGTCGACCTCGATCACGGCGTCCGCCGGGGCGCGCAGCGCGGTGTGCAGCACGGCGCGGTCCTCGGTGGTGTTGATGCGCTCGCCGCGGAACATGGCGTCGCGCAGCCCGGCCACGTCGGTCGCGGCGGCCAGGTCCCGCAGCAGCCTCAGTGTCTCGTCGGTGACGAGGTGCTTGGAGTAGTCGACGTGGAGGTCGCCGGCCCGGAGCGTGTACCCGGAGCCGCGGCCGGGCTCCCCGGCGAACAGCTCCCGCAGGTGTGTCCCGCCGAACTCCTCGCGGTGCTTGGCGAGGGCGGTCCACTCGGGCATCTGATTGAGCCTGGTACGGCCGTCTGCGTTCATTTCGGAGTTCACGTCTCTTTCCTGCCTGTCCCTGCTGCGTACTGGGCCCCGCTGCCCGTCCAACCTAATTGATCAGTGGGTGACGCGGCCTGTCGTCGGGGCGTCGTCCGGTCGGACGACAGGTACCTCCGGCTCGGGCTCCGATGCCGCCGGTCTCGCGCGTACCGCCGGTGCCAGACAGCCGACGGCGAGCAGGAACAGGGCCGCGGCGAGCAGCGCGGGCCCGTTCAGCCCCGACAGCGCCGCGACCGCCCCGCCGAGCAGAGCTCCCAGCGGCGCCCCGGACGTGGCGGCGGTGCGGAACGCGGCGGCGACCCGGCCCAGGGCGGCGCGGGGGCTGCGCTGCTGCATGAGGGTGGCCTGGTTGACGTTCCACACCATGCCCGCCGCGCCGAGCAGGAGCATGGCCCCGAGGAGTGCCCCGAGGTGCCGCACGGTGCCCATGAGCAGCAGCGCGGCCGTCTGGACACTTCCGGCGAGCAGCAGCGCGCCGGCCTGTCCGGCCCGGTCGGCGGCCCGCCGGGCGAGGAAGCCGCCGGCGATGCCGCCCGCCGCGTACGCCGTGGTCGCGGCCACGTATCCGGTGTTCCCGGCGTCCAGCCAGCCCGTCACGTGCAGCACGAGCGTGGCGATGAGGGCGCCCATGCCGATGTTGCACAGCAGGGTGGCCGCGCACACGGCCCGAAGCGGGCGGTCGTCCCACAGGGCGCGCAGGCCCGCGCGGATGTCGGCGCGCAGGGTGCTGCCCGCGGGGCGCGGCTCCCGCCCGGACGGTGTCACCCGCAGGGACGCGACCAGGGCGGCGGCCAGCAGGTAGGTGACGGCGTCGGCCGCGAACGGCACGGCGAGGCCGAGGGCGAGCAGCAGCGGCAGGGCGGGCCCGGCAAGCAGACCGCCCGCGAACTGCTGCCCGGTCATCAGCCGGGCGTTGGCGCTGCCCAGGGCGGTGGGCGGGACGAGTGAGGGCAGCAGGGCCGTGGCGGCGTTGTCGAAGAGGGTCTGGAGCGCCGTCAGCGAGAACGCGAGTGCGAGCAGCAGCGGGACGGAGGCGTGTCCGAGGGCGACGGCGAGGGCGAACCCCGCCACGAGCAGGCCGCGCGCCAGGTCCACCGCCCACATGGCGCGCCGCTGGTCCACCCGGTCCGCGACGGCGCCGCCGAGCAGCCCGAACAGCAGCCAGGGCAGGTATCCGCAGGCCGTGACGGAGGCGATGACCAGCGGCTCGTGGGTGAGCCGCACGGCGATCAGGGGCAGTGCGGCCGTACGCAGCGCGTCCCCGAAGCGGGAGAGCACGGCGGCGGTCCACAGCCGTCCGAACCCGCCGCGCCACGCGGGCGCGCGCCCATCCGCCACGGCGCCGGCCGCCCCCTCCACCGTCATGGCTCCCCCTCGTGATCCACCGACGCACCCACCGTAAAGGGCACCACTGACAACGGGCCCGTGGCAGGTGGGGAACCGGCGCGGAGGGGGGCGGAGCGGGGGCCGGAGCAGCTCCGGCCGGGCACCGTGGGGTGCCCGGCCGGATGCCGACTTCTAGATCTCGCCCCGCAGTTTGGCGAGGGCCTCGGCGAGGATGGCCTCGCCGTCCGCGTCGCTGCGCCGCTCCCTCACGTACGCCAGGTGCGTCTTGTAGGGCTCGGTGCGCGGCGGGTCCGGCGGGTTGTCCCGGTCCTGTCCGGCCGGGAAGCCGCAGCGCGGGCAGTCCCAGGTATCGGGCACCTGTGCGTCGCTGGCGAAGCTCGGCTGCGTCTCGTGCCCGTTGGAGCACCAGAAGGAGATGCGCAGACGGGGCGCGGACTCGCCACGCTCGGCCTCGCCCATCGGCCCCGCACCGACCCGGCTTCCTCGGATCGCGTTGCCACTTGCCACGGTCGTAACTCCCTGCGTGATGGTGCCGCGAAGCGAGTCGGCGTTTCGCTTCACTGCGAGCGCCTCAGTCTACGTAAGGCCCAACGCGCGTCCAGTGATGGGAATTACAGCCCCCGTGTCCAGACGCAAGCCCCATGATAGGCCGCGCTCAGCGGCGCGTACCCACCACGGGGCCGGACGTACACCCTGCGTGTACCGCTCAGTTGTTCGCCTTCATGAGCAGGCCGAGTACGACGATGCAGGCCGTCCACAGCAGACCGACCACGACGGTGATCCGGTCGAGGTTGCGCTCGGCGACGGAGGAACCGCCGACGGAGGACTGCATGCCGCCACCGAACATGTCGGAGAGGCCGCCGCCCTTGCCCTTGTGCATCAGCACCAGCAGCATCAGCAGCCCGCTGAAGACGATCAGGGCGATCGAGAACCCCATAACCACGGCTGGACCAACTTCCTCGCTATCGGACGGACGACAGGGGCACGGCGCCTGCCGTGCCCCCGCAAGAGTACGACGGATCGCCGTCCGCGCATACTCACCGGTCGCGCTGTCGGCGGCCTACTGGTCGCGGAAGCGCACGATCTTGACGAACTCGTCCGCGTCGAGGGACGCGCCGCCGACCAGGGCGCCGTCGATGTCGGCCTGTGCCATGATCTCGGCGACGTTGCCCGACTTCACGGAGCCGCCGTACTGGATGCGGATCTTCGCGGCCAGCTCCTGGGAGTACAGCTCGGCCAGCTTGCCGCGGATGGCGCCGCAGACCTCCTGGGCGTCCTCGGCGCCGCAGACCTTGCCGGTGCCGATGGCCCAGACGGGCTCGTAGGCGATCACGACGGACTCGGCCTGCTCGGCCGGCAGGTCCTTCAGTCCGCCCTCGACCTGGGCCAGGGTGTGGGCGACGTGGTTGCCCGCCTCGCGGACCTCCAGTTCCTCGCCGACGCACAGGATGGGGGTCAGGCCGTGCTTGTAGGCGGCCTTGACCTTGGCGTTCACGAGCTCGTCGGTCTCGTCGTGGTACTGGCGGCGCTCGGAATGGCCGATCGCCACGAAGGTGCACTTCAGCTTGGCCAGCATCGGGCCGGAGATCTCGCCGGTGTAGGCCCCGCCGTCGTGCGCCGAGATGTCCTGGGCGCCGTACTTGATCTTCAGCTTGTCGCCGTCGACCAGGGTCTGCACGGAGCGCAGGTCGGTGAAGGGTGCCAGGACGGCGACCTCGACGGCCTCGTAGTCCTTGTCGGCCAGGGCGAAGGCGAGCTTCTGGACGTGGGCGATGGCCTCGAGGTGGTTGAGGTTCATCTTCCAGTTGCCCGCCATCAGCGGCGTGCGCGTGCTCATGTGGTTCAGTCCTCCAGTGCGGCGAGGCCGGGGAGCGTCTTGCCCTCGAGGTATTCGAGGGAGGCGCCGCCGCCGGTCGAGATGTGGCCGAATGCGTTCTCGTCGAAGCCCAGGGTGCGTACGGCGGCGGCGGAGTCGCCGCCTCCGACCACGGTGAAGCCCGGGGAGTCGAGCAGGGCCTGGGCGACCGCGCGGGTGCCCTCGGCGTAGTCGGGGTGCTCGAAGACTCCCATGGGGCCGTTCCAGAAGACGGTGGCGGCGTCGGCGAGTTTCGAGGCGTACAGCTTGCGGGTGTCGGGGCCGATGTCCAGGCCCAGCCGTCCGGCGGGCATGGCGTCCGCGGCGACGGTGGTGGGGTTCGCCGGCGCCTTGGTCTTCAGGTCGGGGAACTCGGCGCCGACCACGACGTCGACCGGCAGGACCAGCTCGACGCCGTTCTTCTCGGCGCGTTCGATGTACTCGGTGACGGCCGGGAGCTGGTCCTCCTGGAGGAGGGAGGCGCCGACCTCGTGGCCCTTGGCCTTGAGGAAGGTGAAGACCATGCCGCCGCCGATGAGCAGCCGGTCGGCCCTGCCGAGCAGTTGGTCGATGACGGCGAGCTTGTCGGAGACCTTGGAGCCGCCGAGCACGACGGCGTAGGGGCGCCTGACGTCCGCGGTGAGCTTCCTCAGGACACCGACCTCGGTGGCGATGAGGTGCCCGGCGTAGTGCGGCAGGCGGGCCGGCAGGTCGAAGACCGAGGCGTGCCTGCGGTGCACGGCGCCGAAGCCGTCGCCCACGTACACGTCGGCGAGGGCGGCGAGGCGGTCGGCGAACGCGGCGCGCTCGGCGTCGTCCTTGCTGGTCTCCCCGGCGTTGAAGCGCAGGTTCTCGATGACGGCGATGTGGCCGTCGGCGAGACCTCCGACGGTGGACGTGGCGGACTCGCCGACCGTGTCGGTGGCGAAGGCGACGTCCTGGCCGAGGAGTTCGCCGAGCCGGGCGGCGGCCGGGGCGAGGGAGAACGCCGGGTCCGGGGCGCCCTTGGGGCGGCCCAGGTGGGAGGCGACGACCACCCGGGCGCCGGCCCCGGCGAGCGCCCTGACCGTGGGCAGCACGGCGCGGATGCGGCCGTCGTCGGTGATGGTGGTGCCGTCCAGCGGCACGTTCAGGTCGGCGCGGACGAACACGCGCCGTCCCGCGACGCCGCCGTCGCCGAGGAGTTCGTCGATCGTCTTCATGAGGGTTTTCTCCTGGGAAGGGCTCGTGACCGGATGGTGGCTCTGGTCTGCACGTGCATCAGGGCCCGGACCATGCACGGTGCACTGTCCGAGCCCTGCTCACGCATCGAGGTGCCTGTCAGACGGTCAGAGCTGACCGCCGACGAAGGCCGTCAGGTCGACGAGGCGGTTGGAGTAGCCCCACTCGTTGTCGTACCAGCCGAGGATCTTCACCGTGTTGCCCTCCTGGACCATGGTCAGGGAGGAGTCGAAGATGCAGGACGCCGGGTCGCTGACGATGTCCGAGGAGACGATCGGGTCCTCGGTGTAGTCGATGATGCCCTTCAGCGCGCCGTCGGCGGCCTTCTTGAACGCGGCGTTGACCTCGTCCTTGGTGACCTCGCGCTGGAGGTGGACGACCAGGTCGGTGGCGGAGCCGGTGGGGACCGGGACGCGCATCGCGATGCCGTCCAGCTTGCCCTTGAGCTGCGGCAGGACCAGGGCGGTGGCCTTGGCGGCGCCCGTGGTGGTCGGGATGATGTTCTCGGCGGCGGCACGCGCGCGGCGCAGGTCCTTGTGCGGGAAGTCGAGGATGCGCTGGTCGTTGGTGTAGGCGTGCACCGTCGTCATCAGGCCACGGGTGATGCCGAAGTTCTCGTCCAGGACCTTGGCCATCGGCGCCACGCAGTTCGTGGTGCAGGAGGCGTTGGAGACGACGTGGTGGTTCTCCGGGTCGTACTGGTCGTGGTTGACACCCATCACGATGGTGATGTCCTCGTCCTTGGCCGGGGCCGAGATGAGGACCTTCTTGGCGCCGCCCGCGATGTGCTTCTCGGCGTCGGCCTTCTTGGTGAAGATGCCGGTGGACTCGATGACGATGTCGACGCCCAGCTCGCCCCACGGGATGTCGGCGGGGTTGCGCTCGGACAGCACCTTGATGGTGTGTCCGTCGACGGTGATGGTGTCCTCGGTGTGGGTCACCTCGGCCTTGAGCCGGCCGAGGATGGTGTCGTACTTCAGCAGGTGAGCGGTGGTCGCGGTGTCACCCAGGTCGTTGACAGCCACGATCTCGATGTCTGCACCCTGCTCCAGCAGCGCGCGGAAGTAGTTACGACCGATGCGGCCAAAGCCGTTGATGCCTACGCGGATCGTCACGAACCGATCTCCTCGTTGGTACGCCGGTTGCGAGACCGGCGAGCTGTATGGGATGTCCCCGACCGCCTACGACCCTACCTCTCCAGGGCTTCGGGGGTGACATTGAGCTGGCCCGTACACGGCCCCGCGACACGTACCCGCCAGTAGAGCCACGAGTCACCCGAATCGGGTCACCTCATCCCTCGTTTTCACTACGCCAGGTCACCGATATTGACCGAAAAGTCACCCTTTCCGGGGTCGTGAGACGCCGTACGCGACGCCGTCCGTGCTGTCGTGCGCACTGCCCCCATGTGCGTGTCCCCGGGCGGGTCGGGAGCACGGACGGTGAGGGCCGGCGAGAGGGGAGAGCGGCGGTTCCCGGAGCCGGCGGTCCCGCCCCGCGTCGTGTTCGAGTACCGCCACGCCCGGGTCGTCTCCGACCCGGGCGGGCGAGACACGGAACCGCCCGTACCGGCCGCCTCCCGCGGGGGCCGGTACGGGCGGTCGGGGTCGTCAGCCGGCGAGGTTGTCGGCGAGTTCCTCGCTGAGGTTGGCCTCCGTGCCGGGGATGCCGAGGTCGGAGGCGCGCTTGTCCGCCATGGCCAGCAGACGGCGGATACGGCCCGCGACCGCGTCCTTGGTGAGCGGCGGGTCGGCGAGCGCGCCCAACTCCTCCAGGGATGCCTGCTTGTGCTCCATGCGCAGCCGGCCGGCCGCCGCGAGGTGCTCGGGCACGTCGTCGCCGAGGATCTCCAGGGCGCGCTGCACGCGTGCGCCGGCGGCGACGGCCGCGCGGGCGGAGCGGCGCAGGTTGGCGTCGTCGAAGTTGGCGAGGCGGTTGGCGGTGGCGCGGACCTCGCGGCGCATCCGGCGCTCCTCCCAGGCCAGCACCGACTCGTGGGCGCCGAGCCGGGTGAGCAGGGCGCCGATCGCGTCGCCGTCGCGGACCACCACGCGGTCCACGCCGCGCACCTCGCGGGCCTTGGCGGCGATCGACAGCCGGCGGGCGGCGCCGACCAGCGCGAGCGCGGCCTCCGGGCCGGGGCAGGTCACCTCCAGGGAGGAGGAACGGCCGGGCTCGGTGAGCGAGCCGTGCGCCAGGAACGCTCCGCGCCAGGCCGCCTCGGCGTCGCAGGTGGCCCCCGAGACCACCTGCGGGGGCAGCCCGCGGATGGGGCGTCCGCGGCCGTCGACCAGGCCGGTCTGACGGGCCAGTTGGTCACCGCCCGCGACGACGCGGACGACGTAGCGCGAGCCGCGGCGCAGGCCTCCCGGGGCCATCACGATCAGCTCGGAGGCGTGGCCGAAGATCTCCAGGATGTCCCGCTTGAGGCGGCGGGCCGCCATCGCGGTGTCCAGCTCCGCCTCGATCACGATGCGCCCGCTCACCAGGTGGAGGCCGCCGGCGAACCGCAGAAGGGCGGAGACCTCCGCCTTTCTGCAGCAGGTCCGGGTGACGGGTAGCCGGGAGATCTCGTCCTTCACCGCTGCCGTCATCGCCATGGGCCGATCCTTCCATGCATCCGAAAAATACGGTCGTACGCGGCTGCCAACAGCTCCGGGTCGTGCCGGGAGGTTCCGTCGGTCCGGGCCACCGGCGCCAGCTCGACCGCGGCACCGAACCGCTTGGCGGCCTCGGTCATCGCATCGCGGTCGGGCACGGCGGCCTGGTCGGCCAGCACCACGTCCAGGGCGAGTTTAGGGGCGTGTCGTCCCAAAACCTCCAAATGACGCTGCGGGGAGAAGCCCTCGGTTTCTCCCGGCTGCGGGGCGAGGTTCAGGGAGAGCACCCGGCGGGCCTTGGTCTGCGTGAGCGCGTCCAGCAGGTCCGGGACCAGCAGGTGCGGGATGACGGAGGAGAACCAGGAGCCGGGTCCGAGGACCACCCAGTCGGCGTCCAGGACCGCTTCGACGGCCTCGGGCACGGCGGGCGGGTCGTTCGGCACCAGGTGCACCGACTGCACCTCGCCGGGGGTGAGGGCGACGGTGGCCTGGCCGCGGACGGTGCCGACGGCGTCCGGCCGGTCCGGGTCGTGTCCCCTGACCAGGGCCTGGAGCTCCAGCGGCACGGCGGACATGGGCAGCACGCGCCCGTGCGCGCCGAGCAGCTTGCCCACCAGGTCCAGTGCCTGGACGTGGTCGCCGAGCTGCTCCCACAGGGCGACGATCAACAGGTTTCCGACCGCGTGGTCGTGCAGGTCGCCGCGGGACTGGAAGCGGTGCTGGATGACGCGGGACCAGGTCTGGCCCCAGCCGTCGTCGCCGCACAGCGCGGCCAGCGCCTTGCGCAGGTCGCCGGGCGGCAGCACACCCAGCTCGTCGCGCAGCCGGCCGCTGGAGCCGCCGTCGTCGGCGACGGTGACGACGGCGGTGAGGTCTCCGGTGATCCGGCGCAGCGCGGCGAGCGAGGCGGACAGGCCCATGCCGCCGCCGAGGGCGACGACCTTCGGCTGGGCGCCCCGGCGGCGCGGCCGCGCGCCCCGGGCCTCGACGGGCCGGGCGGCCCTGTTCTCGGCCCACCGGGCACCCCGGGCCTCGGCGAACCGGCCGCCCCGTCCCTCGGGCACCGCCCGGCGCAGCCGGCTCAGCCGCGGTGTACGTCCCGTCATTCGCGTCCCATGTCCCGGTGCACGACCACCGTCTCCACGCCCTCGGCCGCCAGCCGGGCGGCGAGCTTCTCCGACATCGCGACCGAGCGGTGCTTGCCGCCCGTACAGCCGACGGCGATGGTCACGTAGCGCTTGCCTTCCCGACGGTAACCCGCGGCGATCAACTGGAGCAGTTCGGCGTACCGGTCGAGGAACTCCTTCGCGCCGGGCTGGTTGAAGACGTACGCCGCGACCTCCTCGTGCACCCCGCTGTACGGGCGCAGCTCCGGGACCCAGTGCGGGTTCGGCAGGAACCGCATGTCCACGACGAGGTCGGCGTCGACGGGGAGGCCGTACTTGAAGCCGAACGACATCACCGTGGCCCGCAGCTCGGGCTCCTCCTCGCCGGCGAACTGGGCGTCCATCTTGGCGCGCAGCTCGTGGACGTTCAGGCTGGAGGTGTCGATGACGAGGTCGGCGTCGCCGCGCAGTTCGCGCAGCAGTTCGCGCTCGGCGGCGATGCCGTCCACGATGCGCCCGTCGCCCTGGAGGGGGTGAGGGCGGCGCACCGACTCGAAGCGGCGCACCAGCGTGTCGTCGGAGGACTCCAGGAAGACGATGCGGCGGGTGACGCTCTTGGTGTCCAGTTCGGCGAGGGACTGGCGGAGGTTGTCGAAGAAGCGCCGGCCGCGGACGTCGACGACGACGGCGATCCGGGCGACGTTGCCCTGCGAGCGGGCGCCGAGCTCCACCATGGTGGGGATCAGCGCGGGCGGCAGGTTGTCGACGACGAACCAGCCGAGGTCCTCCAGGCACTTCGCGGCCGTCGAGCGGCCGGCCCCGGACATGCCGGAGATGATCACCAGCTCGGGGATGGCCGCCTCGGGGACGCCCGCGGTTTCGCTGTTCGTGACCTGCTGCTCCTTGCCCGGGGCCGGGTGTTCCGGGTCCGTGGCCGGCTGAGCTCTGCGCGTGGCCGGTTGTCGGTTGCCGGTGGTCGCGCCGCCTCCGGCGTCCCGGCCCGCTTCCCGGGGCGCGTCCTGCTGTGCTCGGAGCGCGTCCTGCTGTGTGTCGTGCTCGGTCATGTCTCCTGCCCCCGTCGATCGTCCGGGCTTCCCGCTGCCACAGGCTCCCCGGGGGAACCCGTCGTCGTCTCGGGTGCCCCGCCTTCCACGTCTTCCATGATCTCTCCGGTCGCCGTGTTCACGGCGGGTGCGGCCGGTGCGGCCTGGGCCAGAGCAGCGGCGACCGCCTCCGCGGTTTTGCGGCCTATGCCGGGGACCTCGCAGATCTGGTCGATTGTCGCCGACCGGAGCCTCTTCACCGAACCGAAGTGCCTCACCAGCGCCTGTTTGCGGGTCTCGCCGAGGCCGGGTACGTCGTCCAGCGGGGTGGCCCGTATCCGCTTGGCGCGCTTGCCGCGCTGGTAGGAGATCGCGAAGCGGTGCGCCTCGTCCCGCACGCGTTGCAGCAGGTAGAGGCCTTCGCTGGTGCGGGGCAGGATCACCGGGTCGTCCTCGTCCGGCAGCCAGACCTCCTCCAGGCGCTTGGCGAGGCCGCACACGGCGATGTCGTCGATGCCCAGCTCGTCCAGCGCCCGCCGGGCCGCACGGACCTGGGGCCGCCCGCCGTCGACGACGACGAGCTGCGGTGGGTACGCGAACCGCTTCGGGCGGCCGTCGTCCTCCTTGAGCTGCTCCTCCGTCCACTCCCCGGTGCGCTCCTTCTCGGCCAGGTAGCGCCGGAAGCGGCGAGTGAGCACCTCGTGCATGGACCGTACGTCGTCCTGGCCGTCGAAGCCCTTGATCTGGAAGCGCCGGTACTCGCTCTTGCGGGCCAGGCCGTCCTCGAAGACGACCATGGAGGCCACCACGTCGTCGCCCTGGAAGTGGGAGACGTCGTAGCACTCGACGCGCAGCGGCGCGCTGTCCAGGCCGAGTGCGTCGGCGATCTCCTCCAGAGCGCGCGAGCGCGTCGTCAGGTCCGAGGCGCGCCTGGTCTTGTGCAGGACGAGCGCCTGTTGCGCGTTGCGCTGCACGGTCTCCATGAGGGACTTCTTGTCGCCGCGCTGCGGGATGCGCAGCGACACGTTCGCCCCGCGGCGGCCGGTCAGCCACTGCTGGACGGGGTCGACGGGCTCCGGCAGGGCCGGGACCAGCACCTCCTTGGGTACGGCGTCGCCGCTCTCCTCGCCGTACAACTGCTGGAGCGCGTGCTCGACGAGGGCGCCCGTGGTGATCTCCTCGACCTTGTCGGTGACCCAGCCGCGCTGGCCGCGCACGCGTCCGCCGCGCACGTGGAAGATCTGCACGGCCGCCTCCAGTTCGTCCTCGGCGACGGCGATCAGGTCGGCGTCGGTCGCGTCGGCGAGTACGACCGCGTTCTTCTCCATGGCCTTCTTCAGGGCCTCGATGTCGTCGCGCAGGCGGGCGGCCCGCTCGTACTCCATGTCCTCAGCCGCCAGCGTCATCCGCTTCTCCAGCCGGCGCAGGTACGTGCCCGTGCGGCCGGCCATGAAGTCGCAGAACTCACCGGCGAGTTCGCGGTGCTCCTCCGGTGTGACACGGTCCACGCAGGGCGCGGAGCACTTGCCGATGTAGCCGAGCAGGCAGGGGCGGCCGGTGCGGGCAGCGTTCTTGAAGACGCCCGCCGAGCAGGTGCGCACCGGGAACACCCGCAGCAGCAGGTCGACGGTGTCACGGATCGCCCACGCGTGCGCGTACGGCCCGAAGTAGCGCACGCCCTTCTTCTTGTGCCCGCGCATGACCTGGACGCGCGGGAACTCCTCGCCCATCGTGACCGCGAGGTAGGGGTAGCTCTTGTCGTCGCGGTACTTGACGTTGAAACGGGGGTCGTACTCCTTGATCCAGGAGTACTCGAGCTGGAGGGCCTCGACCTCCGTCGACACCACCGTCCACTCCACGGACGCGGCCGTGGTCACCATGGAGCGGGTCCGCGGGTGCAGGTTCGTCAGGTCCTGGAAGTAGTTGGCCAGGCGCTGGCGCAGGCTCTTCGCCTTCCCGACGTAGATCACCCGGCGGTGCTCGTCACGGAACCTGTACACCCCGGGGGTGTCCGGAATGTCTCCCGGCCTGGGGCGGTAGCTGGAGGGGTCGGCCATGTCTCACACCCTACTGGCGAGCACTGACACCGAGGGGGCTCCGGCGGTGTGGAGCCACGGTGGCGGGGCGCTGAGCGCTGGGAGTGGCCTGAGGGGGTGCGGGGCAGGCACCCGGCAGCAGCGGCGCGGGCTCGCCCGGGCGGGCAGGGCGCGGCGCGCCGTCTGCGACCCCAGGAGGCTCACGCCGACGGGGCGCACGACGCGCCTGGCCGACGCGCGGAGATCCGCGCGGGCGGGGTGCGCGATGCGCGTGGCCGAGGCTCGGGACTCGGGCGGGCGGGGTGCGCGTGGTCGAGGCTCGGAGACTCGGGCGGGCGGGGTGCGCGGTGCGCGTGGCCGAGGCTCGGAGACTCGGGCGGGCCGTTTCCCAGGTTCGCGTCGGCGGGTTGCGTGGCCGGTCTCTCCGCGTTCCGTCCGGTCGGCGCCGCGCCGTACGGACCGGGCGCCGTACGGACTGGGCCAGCCGTGTGTCGCGGTTGCGCCGGAAGTGTTGTCGGGACTTGGTCAACACGCTTCAATGCGGAGGACCTCGGGGCCCCCGAGCGACGGCCTGCGGACGCGGGCACGGCGCCCTGCGCTCGGGGGGCGGCCCCGGGGACCCCAGCGAACGGCCTGACCAGCCGTTGCACCGTTTCACAGAAAGGCCTCTGTGCATGCCGCACGCCACACAGCACGCGGACGTCGCCACCGCGGACCTGGACTCGGCCCTGCGAGGCGGCCCCTTCCACGTCGCCCTGCGCGCCGCGATCGCCGCGCGCGGCCTGCCCCTGCAGCGCGTGCAGCACCACCTTTCGCGCCACGGGGTCAAGGTGGGGGTGACGAGCCTGAGCTACTGGCAGCAGGGCGCCCGGCGCCCCCAGCGCCCGGAGTCTCTGCGCGCCGTGCGGGCACTGGAGGAGATCCTGCAGCTACCGGAGGAGTCACTGATCCGGTTGCTCACCGAGAGCGGCGAACGCCACGCCGGCCGTGACTCCGCCGCGCGTCCCTACCGCGCCCTCGTGGAGGCCTCGGGCGTGCTCGGGCGGCTGCTGGCCGAGCTGGGCGCGTCCGTGGACGGCGGGCTGCACACCCTCGGTCATCACGAGCTGGTGCGGATCGGGGCACGCCGGGAGCTGGCCGGGCGCGAGTCGCACCACATCGTGCGGGCCCACCAGGACGGTGTGGACCGCTTCATGGCCGTGCACCACGGCGACCCGGGGTGCGTGCCGGACGGCATGACGGTGCGCGCCCTGGAGAACTGCCGCACGGGGCGCGTCCGCCGGCACGAGGAGACCGGGCTGTTCGTGGCGGAGCTGCTGTTCGACACCCGGCTGCGGGCCGGTGACACCTTCCTGTTCCGCTACGGCGTCGAGGACGGCACGGCCGGCGAGTCGCGCGAGTACGTACGCGGTTTCGGCTCCGCCGGGGGGCAGTACGCGCTCCAGGTGCGGTTCGACGAGAGAGCCCTGCCGGTGCGCTGCCACCGCTTCACGCAGCACTCCGCGGCGGCACCGCGCAGCGGCCACCAGCCCCTGACACCGACCGGGCCGCACCACTCGGTGCACCTCGTCGAACCGCGTGTGCGCTCGGGGGTCGTGGGGATCGGCTGGGAGTGGGAGTGAGCCGGGGCCCGAACCGGGCTTTTCCCTGGATTGCCCGGAGAGAGGTGCCGGAGCGCGGGGGCGTGGATCACTCCTTCCGGCCGTCGGGCCGGCGGCACGGCCCTGCGGCACGGCGTCGAGCTGAGGCGGCGGGCTCCAGGTCAGGCCTTGGGACCTGCGACGATCCGGCCGTTCTCCTCCCGTACGTCGAGCGCGACCAGCGGCACTGTGGCGGGTGACCGCAGCACCTCCCCCGTCGTGGCGTCGAACTCGCTGCCGTGACACGAGCACACGAGCCGCGTGCCTTCCAGCTTGTGAATGGCGCACCCCGCGTGCGTGCAGACGGCGCTGTACGCCTTCAGGGAGCCGTCCCCGGACCGGCTCACCACGACGTGCTCCTCCCGGAACAGCCTCGTCCTCCCCGCGGCGACTTCATCGGGCGCGCCGAGTTCGACGGGCGCGGTCGGTTCCGCGGGCAGCGCCCCTTCGTCGTCGCCCGGTCCGCACGCGGCGAGGACCGTCCCTGCGACGGGCGTGAGAGCGGCGCCCCGCAGGACGGTACGGCGGCTCGGGGACGGACGGCCGGACATGACATCTCCACAGGTCACGGGGGTGTGTACGGCGACGATACCGGTCCCGCCGCGAGCTGGGGCAGGGCGGGCCGGGCTGCCCGGGCGTCGGCGTGGACGTTCGCGCAAGCGCTTACGCGGGCCCGGGGATGAGATAGGTTCCCGCTTCGGCAGGCCCGGACGAGGAGACCGGCCAGGACTCCCCGGAGGAAGAACACCTCCGGGCAAGGATGCTCGTCCGCAGGCGGACGTCCGCCCGAGGAAGCACACGTACGGCCCGGGACGCCCGCCCGAAGCCCGGACGCGTCCCAGGAAGGGCCTGTCCGTCCGCGAGCGCGCCCGGAGGAATCAGCCCGTCCGGAGGAGAGGGCCCCATGGCGACCATGACCGACGTCGCACGGAGCACCGGTGTCTCCGTGGCGACCGTCTCCCACCGGCTGAACGGCACCCGGCCCGTGCTGCCGCACACCCGCCGAGCCGTGCTGCTGTCCCTGGATGCCCGGCCCACCGCGATGATCATCGTTGGCAATGCCATGAGCATCGGAACGCTGCGGTCCCGGCGCGACGCCGGGCTGTCCGTGCCGGGCGACACCGCGCTGTGCTGCTGCCACGACTCCGCCCAGGCACACGCGTTCCGGCCCCGGCTCACCCGTGATCGCCCAGCCCAGCAGGGAGGCGGGCGCGGGCGCGGCACACCTGCCGCCCGGCCGTCCCGCCGAGCCGGGCCCCGAGCCGGACCGTCCCGCGCGCAGCACACGGCCGCCCTGCGCCTGCGCCTTCACCTTCGTCCACAGCACGTCGAGCCGCTGCCCCGCGCCTTCGCCCACCGCACGGCCTGCTGCTGCCCTGCGCCTTCGCCCACCGCACGTCGTGGGCTGCCCCGGGACGTCCGCCGGGAACCGTCGTGACCCCGTCCGTTTCCCTGTCGTGTCCCTGCCGGAGAGAGGTGCCCACGCGTGATCGTCGTCGCAGGTGAGGCCTTGATCGATCTAGTGCCGCAGAGCGCGGGTGCCCTCGCGGAACTGAAACCGGCGCTCGGCGGCGGCCCCTACAACACGGCCGTCGCGCTCGGCCGGCTCGGCTCCCCGACCGCGTTCTGCTCCCGTGTCTCGGACGACGCTTTCGGCGAGGCGCTGCTGGACAGGCTGCGTGAGACCGGCGTCGACGTGTCGTGGGTGCGACGCGGCCCGGAGCCGACGTCACTCGCCGTAGCGACGGTGGGCACGGACGGATCGGCGGCGTACTCCTTCTATGTGGAGGGGACGGCGGACCGGCTGTTCACCGCGCCGGGCGCGCTGCCGCCCGGGGTGCGCGCCGTCTCGTTCGGCACCTGCTCACTGGTGCTGGAGCCGGGTGCGAGCGCGTACGAGGGACTGATGCGGAGCGCCGCCCGCGAGGGTGTGTTCACCGCCCTCGACCCGAACATCCGACCCGGGCTGATACCGGACCCCGACGCCTACCGGGACCGGTTCCACGGCTGGCTGCCGTACGTCTCCCTGCTGAAGCTGTCCGCGGAGGACGCGGACTGGCTGGGCGGCGGCCCGAGCGAGTGGCTCGCGGCGGGACCGGCGGCGGTCGTGGTGACCCGGGGCGGCGCCGGGCTGACGGTTTTCACGCGGGGCGGCGAGGAGTACTCGGTGCCCGGTGAGCGGGTCGATGTCGTGGACACCATCGGCGCGGGCGACACGGTGAACGCGGCACTGCTGCACGGGCTCGCCGTCCGCGACGCGCTGAGCGGGGCCGCTTTGCACGGCCTCGGTGCGGATGGCTGGGCCGAGCTGCTGCGGTTCGCGGCCCGCGCGGCGGCGGTCACCTGCTCACGAGCGGGCGCCGAACCCCCGTACGCCGCTGAGCTGGAGGAACCCGGGACGAATCCCGTGGGCGACGGCTGAGCCGGGAACCACCATCCGCGTGCCCGTCCCGCCGGTATGGCACCCGGTGTGCCTCCTGCGACTCGCGTGACCGAGCCGCAGGAGGCACACCGTCGTGTGCAGGTGGGGCGGCCTCAGGCTTTGCGCGCCCGAGTCGCCTTCTTCGCGGGCGCCGTCTTCTTGGCGGTGCCGGTTGCGGTCTTCTTGGCGGCGGCCGTGGCGGTCACCGTCTTGGCCGTCGCCTTGCCCGTGGTCTTGGCCGCCGTCCGCTTGCGGGCCGCCGGGACCGTGGCCTCGCCGGTCCCGTCGGCGTCGCTGATCCGGTCGGCGCCCAGGATGTCCCGCAGGAACTTGCCGGTGTGGCTGGTGGCGACGCCCGCGACCTGCTCCGGCGTGCCCTCGGCCACGACGATGCCGCCGCCCGCGCCGCCCTCGGGGCCCATGTCGATCAGCCAGTCGGCGGTCTTGATCACGTCGAGGTTGTGCTCGATGACGATGACCGTGTTGCCCTTCTCCACCAGGCCGTTGAGCACCGTGAGCAGCTTGCTGATGTCCTCGAAGTGCAGGCCGGTGGTCGGCTCGTCCAGGACGTAGACCGTGCGGCCGGTGGAGCGCTTCTGCAGCTCGCTCGCGAGCTTCACACGCTGCGCCTCACCACCGGACAGGGTGGTCGCGGACTGGCCGAGCCGCACGTACCCCAGACCGACGTCGTGCAGCGTCCTGAGGTGGCGGGAGATCGCCGGGACCGCCTCGAAGAAGTGCATCGCTTCTTCGATCGGCATGTTCAGGACCTCGGAGATGGACTTGCCCTTGTAGTGGACCTCCAGGGTCTCCCGGTTGTAGCGGGCGCCGTGGCAGACCTCGCACGGCACGTACACGTCCGGGAGGAAGTTCATCTCGATCTTGATGGTGCCGTCGCCGGAGCAGTTCTCGCAGCGGCCGCCCTTGACGTTGAAGGAGAACCGGCCCGGCATGTAGCCCCGGACCTTCGCCTCGGTGGTCTCGGCGAACAGCTTGCGGACGTGGTCGAAGACCCCGGTGTACGTCGCCGGGTTGGATCGCGGGGTGCGGCCGATGGGCGACTGGTCCACGTGCACGACCTTGTCGACGAGGTCGTCGCCCTCCACGCGCGTGTGCCGCCCGGGAACCGTCCGCGCCCCGTTCAGCTCGCGGGCCAGGTGCGTGTACAGGATGTCGTTGACCAGGGTGGACTTGCCGGAGCCGGACACGCCCGTGACCGCGGTGAACACGCCCAGGGGGAACGAGACGTCGATGTCCTGGAGGTTGTTCTCCCGGGCGCCGTGCACCGTGAGCTGCCGGGAGGGGTCCAGCGGGCGGCGGATCCCGGGCAGCGGGATGGCCTTCTTGCCGGACAGGTACTGACCGGTCTGCGACTCGGCGTTGGCGAGGAGCTCCTTCAGGGAGCCGCTGTGCACGACCTTGCCGCCGTGCTCACCGGCGCCGGGGCCGATGTCGACGACCCAGTCGGCCATCTTGATCGTGTCCTCGTCGTGCTCGACGACGATGAGCGTGTTGCCCATGTCGCGCAGCCGGACCAGGGTCTCGATGAGCCGGTGGTTGTCCCGCTGGTGCAGACCGATGGAGGGCTCGTCGAGGACGTAGAGCACGCCGACGAGTCCGGAGCCGATCTGGGTGGCGAGGCGGATGCGCTGGGCCTCACCGCCGGAGAGGGTGCCGGCCGCGCGGTTCAGCGAGAGGTAGTCCAGGCCGACGTCGACCAGGAACCGCAGCCGTTCGTTGACCTCCTTCAGCACCCGCTCGGCGATCTTCTTGTCGCGGGCGCTCAGCCTCAGCTCGCCCAGGAAGTCCGCGCAGTCGCTGATGGACATCGCGGAGACCTCGGCGATCGACTTCTCCATGATCGTGACCGCGAGGACGATCGGCTTCAGGCGGGTGCCCTCACAGGTGGGGCAGGGCACCTCGCGCATGTAGCCCTCGAAGCGCTCACGGCTGGCGTCGCTCTCGGCCTCGCTGTGCCGCCGCTTCACGAAGGGGACGGCGCCCTCGAAGGCCGTGGTGTACACGCGCTC
>DASTDN010000502.1:0-3836 GCA_035710365.1 Streptomyces sp.
CCGCGAGCGCGGCATCCGCACCCTCGACATCTTCCTCACCGGCCTGACGCGGGCGGGCGGACTGCCCGCCGGACTCACCCTCACCCTGCCGAAGGTGACGTATCCCGAACAGGTCGCCGCCATGGCGCGGCTGCTGGAGGCCTTCGAGGAGACGCACGGCCTGCCGCCCGGCCGGATCGGCTTCGAGATCCAGATCGAGACCAGCCAGGCCGTCCTCGGCGCCGACGGCACCGCCACCGTCGCCCGCATGATCCGCGCCGCCGGGGGCCGCGCCACCGGACTGCACTACGGCACCTTCGACTACAGCGCCTCCCTCGGCGTGTCCGCCGCCCACCAGGCGAGCGACCACCCCGTCGCCGACCACGCCAAGGCCGTCATGCAGGTCGCCGCCGCGGGCACCGGCGTACGCGTCTCGGACGGCTCCACGAACGTCCTGCCCGTCGGCCCCACCCCCAAGGTCCACGCCGCCTGGCGGCTGCACTACGGCCTCACCCGCCGTGCCCTGGCCCGCGCCTACTACCAGGGCTGGGACATGCACCCCGGCCACCTGCCCACCCGCTACGCCGCCGTCTACGCCTTCTACCGCGAGGGCTTCGAGCGGGCCGCCGACCGTCTCGCCCGCTACCTCAACCGCGCCTCCGGCGACGTCATGGACGAGCCCGCCACCGCCAAGGCCCTCGCCGGCCATCTGCTGCGCGGCCTGGACTGCGGCGCCCTCGACATCGCCGAGACGGCCCGGCTGACCGGCCTGACCCGCGCCGACCTCGAACGCTGCGCCACGTCCGGGCACACGGCCTGACACCGTCGGCGCCGGGGCGCGAACCTCTGGCTGGGCCGTGTCTGCCAATTCCCGTCTGCCTCGCGACGCCATGCACTCCCCCACTGCCTCAAGGGCGTGGGAGGTGCCCCCACTCGCCTCACCGGACGCAGACCCGAGTACGCCCGGTACGAGGGCCTACGCCCGGCACGGCGAGAGTACGCACCTGACGCCGCGAGGCCGCCCTCCGGGCAACGACGCGCATTGTCAGACACGAACTGGAAGCGGGGGTCCGCGGGGTGTGGGCCCCGCGGACCGTCCTTCGGGTGGCTAGCTGTTGGGGACCTTGAGCTTGGTCCAACTGGTGCTGCCGGGGATGCCGTCGGCGTCCTTGCCGGTGAAGCCGAGTTTGGTCTGCCAGGCCGCGTAGGAGCGGCGGTCGGCGTCGGTCCACTCGGGGCCGGGGCCCACCTCGTAGCGGCCGCAGCCCTCGGCGACCAGGCGGCGGCCCATCGCCGTGATGATCCGGGAGTTCTGCCCCTCGTGGAAGAAGCCGGAGCCGGGGAACGGCTCGTACGACGGTTCCGGTTCGGGGGTCGTGCCGCCGCTGCCGCCCCTCAGCCGGGCGGCGACGCGTTCGCGCATGCCGTCCATGGTGAAGCCGCGCGGGTCCTGCTTGCCCGGCTGCCACTCCTTGTGCCCGATGACGGACCGCTCGCTCCAGCCGTGGTGGCGGCAGATCGCGGCGGCGGCCCTCTCGATGGCCTCCTTCTGCGCCTCGGGCCAGGGGTCCTTGCCGTCGCCGAGGTTGACGCACTCGAAGCCGTAGAAGTGCCGGTTGCCGTCGGTGTCGGCCTCGTTGTCGGCGGGCAGGCCCGTCTCGTTGATCACGGCGCGCAGGACGTCGCCGTCGCCGAGGCCCGCGTGGTTGGCCCGGCCGTTGCCGACGAGGTGGACGTGGCCCTTCTTGTCTATGACGCCGTGACAGAGCGGGCCCGGCAGACCGGAGTAGCCGTTGTAGCAGATGTTCACGGACGCGTCCGTGCCGGAGGTGACGGTGTGGTGGATCATCACGCCGTTCACCGGGCCCCAGGGGCCCTTGCTGTTGCGGTTGTGGGTGCGCCAGTTCCGTACCTCGTGGACCGTCAGGCCCTCGGCGCGCAGAATCTCCACCATTCTGGATGCGCTCAGCGGTGTCGCCATCACTCGTCTCCTTCCACTGCGGCCTCGGCCTCTGCCGTGGTCTGTGACCTGCTCCCGGACGCGGCCGCCTCGGCGGCGGACTCCTCCGCGCGGGCCTGTTCCTCCGCCGCGAGCGTCGCCTCGTCCGCGACGGGCACGCTGCCGGCCAGCGGCCCGAAGGCGCGGCGCAGATCGACGGCCCCGGCCTCGCCCCGGACGAGCGCCAGCGGCGCGAAGTGGCGGGCGATCCCGGCCGGGGCCCGCAGCAGCGGGCGGCGCGCGGCGTCCGCCGGCCACTCGACGGTGCCGGTGGCGGTGCGCGCGGGGACGATCCAGTGGTCGCCGGTGCGGTAGGTGCCGCCCTTCGCGAAGTACACCTCGACGCCGTCCTCCAGGGGCAGCCACTCCCCCTCCTCGACCCGGACCGTCCCCTCGCGCAGGGCAGCGGTACGGCCCTTGCGGCGGGGGCCGGTGCGCTGGTCCCAGCGCCGCAGGTACGGGTGCAGGTGGGGCAGGCGGCCCACGGCGGCGCCCGGTTCGGCGTTCAGCCGCACCCGGCGGCCCGGCAGGTCGAGTTCCTCGACGCGCAGCAGCGGCAGCGGTTCGAGCCGGGAGGCGTAGGCGGTGTCCACGACCTCGACGTGGTCGCCGACGCCGAGGTCGAGCCTGTCGTCGTGGCCCAGGGTCGCCAATTGCACCCAGGTGCCGTCGAGTTCGTCGACGGGAAAGACCACCGAGCCGTTCTCTCGGGACCATTTGAAGGTGGCCTCGCCGGCCTCGCCGCCCGTGTGGATCTCCACCCGGTACAACTGGTTCTCCGGGCCCCGGTAGCGGGCGTCGGGCCGGACCAGGCAGGGGTCGTCGTCGGCGTGGCCGGGGCGTTCGGCGCGGGCGGCGAGCCGGGCCGAGGGCACGGCCCGGCGCCTGGCCCACGCGTCGAACGCGGCGCGCACGACCTCCTTCGACGGTTCGGCGTCCTCGATGTCCAGGTCCTCCAGGGAGAGCGGCAGGACCTGCCAGACCACCTTGAGGCGGGCGGAGGTGTCGGGCACGGCCGCGCCGAGGGCGACCTCGCGCAGCGCCGGGTCCTCGGCCGCGGTGACCGAGCGCTCCCACACCTGGAGGTAGACGACGAACGGTGCCCGCGCGGGCGAGGGCAGCCGGTCGCCGGGCCGTTCGGGGTCCCGGAAGGCGTCGGGCTGGTCCCAGTACGTCCAGTGCGCGGGCGGCGCCTGAGGGGTGTCGTCGTGGTGGCCGTCCTCGTCGGGCACGGGCGTGCCGGGTGCGGGGCGGGTCGCGTCGCACAGGATGCCGTCGACGTAGTAGCGGCCGCCGTGGACGTACAGGGTGTCGAGGTCGTGCCTGCCGCCCACGTACTCGATACGGAACCCGGCCGCGTCGCGCGGGCCGCCGTAGGGGCCGATGAGGTCGGCGGCGAGGGTGCGGGCCCGGTGGCGTTCGATGGCGGCCTGTTCGTTGAGGTCCGCGTCGAGCTGGACGCGGCCCTGCTGGGCGACGACCGCGGAGTAGTGCCGCTCCGGGCGGAACGTGGAGCGGGAGAGGTCAGCGTGCATGGAGAGGGTCCCCCTGGGTCGGGAAGGCGCGGGCGGCTCGGGTGGCTCGGCGGTCGCTCACGTCACGAAGAAGATTCCGGCGTCGGTGCCCGCGGGCGTGTACTCGGCGAGGCGGGCCCGCAGCCCGTCCTCGCGCTGCGGGCGGTACAGGTCGTGGAAGGCGCCCATCTCGGCGCCGTCGTCCGCGCCGCGCCGGATCTCCTCGGCGCAGCCGTCGGCGAGCAGCGCGTACAGGGGGGTGCCGTAGCGGGTGGACGCGAACAGCGGGCGTACGCGGTCCGCGGCGTCGGGTCCGGCGAGGTCCGGCTGGCAGCGGTGGCGGC
>DASTDN010000503.1:0-3755 GCA_035710365.1 Streptomyces sp.
CACGGAAGGAATCCGGATCGAGAAGCAACTCGATACGCTCCCGAGCCGTCAGCTTCCCCTTGGCATGCTGCGCCTCGGTCGCCTTCTCACTCGGCCCGGCCAGTGCCGCCGCACGGATGGTGTGCAGTTCGGCTACCCGCCCGCGCGCGTCCGTCGGCTCACCCGGCGCCTCTTCCAAAACGGTCATGTAGTGACCTTACGAAGCCCGGCGAGAAAAGCGGGCCGTCGACTCCGTACAGTCTCACGACCGTTTTCCTGGTAGCCCTGAACAGAACCGAGGGCCTGTGCAGCCGTTCCGACTGCTCAGAGGGTCCGCCGGTTGTAGGGCTCGTACAAACGCGTTGCTCTGAGAGGCATCTCACATCGTGAGCGGGGGATGGCCTTCCCGGGTGACGCCGTCCGGCCGAAGGGGGGCGGGACGGGGCAAGGGTAGCGGGCGGTGGCGAGGGGCGGACGAGCGGCCCGGGAGGCGCGACGGCGGAGCCGGGGGAAGGCCGTGCACGCAACCCGCAGGCGGTGATCGGGCGGGGCGGGGCCCTTCGAGCCGGGACGCTCTCCGCGCGCCGCTCCCGGCACGTCACGCAGCCGCCCGGCACCGTCACACGGCCGCCGTCCGGCCCGGACCGCACACCGACGACGGGGACCCCTGCCGGTGTACGCGCACCGGGCACCCGAGGCGTGCCACTCGTACGGGTGATTCGGGTCGTCCGCCGCGGCGCCGGGGACGCCTGTCAGAAGCCTCCACCGAAGTCCCCTCCCCCGCCGAAGTCGCCGCCGCCGAAGCCGCCCCCGAAGTCGCCCGGGTCGAAGTCGGCGCCGGAGAGGTCGCCGCCCTCGTGGCCGCCGAAGTCGCCGTACCCGCCGCCGTAGTCGGCCCCGTAGGCCGGGCCCGCCATCATGCTGCCGAGCAGGGTGCCGACGAGCAGGCCGGGCAGCATGCCGCCGCCGAAGTAGCCGCCCGCCCAGGGGCCGTACGCCGGGCCCGCGTCCCAGTACGGGCGGCGGCCCTCCGCGGTGTCGACCTCGCGGACCATCGGGTCCCGGCCGTCGGCCAGCCTGGCGCGGTCCGCCGCGCAGACGGGCACCTCGCGGGACGCCCCGCCCGGCGGTGTCCACGCCTCGTCCGCCACCGACGGGCCGTGCCGCGGATCGAAGAAGCACGGCGGGCGGCGCTCCGGCAGGGGGTCGTGCTCGCGGCGGGCCGACAGCCGGGCCAGCGAGAAGCGGCCGTCCTCCAGGGCCTCGGTGACGCCGCGCACCTCCTCCGGGCGCCGGACCGCGGCCATCACGGACTTGGCCCGTTCGTAGGCGTCCAGGGCGTGGGCGTAGTCGGCGCGCATCGCGTCGTCGGCGCCTGGTTCGGAGGGGTGGAAGTCCAGCCGGTCGAGTTCCTCGCCGTAGGCGGTGATGTCCTCGTCCACGACCACGCGCAGCTTCTCCAGCGCGGCCCGCTGCTTCTCCTCGTGGCGGCGCCGGTTGCGCCGGGCGAGGGCGTAGGCGCCCGCGCCGCCGGCCGCGAGCACCGCGCCCGTAGTGACCAGCGCGCCCGCCGACACTCCGGGGCCGCCGTCGCCGCCGCCGCTCCAGGACTGCGGCGCGGAGCCGCCCACGCCGCCGCGCAGCGCGTCGTCGACGAAGTCGTTGAGCTGGGCCTTGGCGTCGCCGGTGTCCTGCACGGCGGTGACGAGGTTGCGTACGCCGTCGGCGCCGAGGACGCTGCTGTCGGCGCGCGCGTCGAAGCGGTCGCCGAGGCGGATGCCGTACAGGCCGGTCACGCCGGTCTCGGTGCGCAGGTTCCTGAAGAGGTCGGCCGTCGCGTAGCCGGCGGGCAGGACCGTGACGAGGACGGGTTTGTCCGCGTCCCGGATCTTGCCGGCGAGTGCCTCGGCGTCGGACGGGGACAGCAGGTCCGTGGCGGCCGGGTCCACGTAGACGGGGCTCTCGCGCAGCGCGGCGGCGATGCCGGAGACGTCGGTGGCGGCGGGCGCCGCGCGGGCCGCGGCCGGACCGGCCGTCCCGCCCGCCCCGAACGCCCCGGACGCGACGGCCGTCAGCAGTGCCAGTACGGCGACGGCCGGCACGATCAGCAGGCGTACCCAGGTACGCGCCCTTGCGCCCCTCATATGTTCGAAAGTACCTGAATCGGCGCCGAAACGGGCGCCTGGCCCGGCACGGTTTTCCTCCCGGCCGGGCCGGGGCACGCGTCCTACGCGGCGGGCTCGACGCCCGCGCGCAGCAGGCCGTAGGTGTACGCGTCCTGCAGTGCCTGCCAGCTCGCGGCGATGACGTTGTCGGCGACGCCCACGGTGGACCACTCCCCGGCGCCGTCGGTCGTGGAGATCAGGACCCGGGTGGTGGAGTGCGTGCCGTGCTTGCCCTCCAGGATGCGGACCTTGTAGTCGACCAGCTCCAGGTCGGCGAGCTGCGGGTAGATCTTCTCCAGGGCGACGCGCAGCGCCCGGTCGAGGGCGTTGACGGGGCCGTTGCCCTCGGCGGTGGCGACGATGCGCTCGCTGTCGGCCCACAGTTTCACGGTGGCCTCGTTGGCGTGGCTGCCGTCGGGCCGGTCCTCGACGATCGCCCGCCAGGACTCGACGGTGAAGTACGTCGGGGGCCTGCCCTCGGCCTCGGCGCGCAGCAGCAGTTCGAAGCTCGCGTCGGCGGCCTCGTAGGTGTAGCCCTTCAGCTCGCGTTCCTTGACGCGTTCGACGACCCGGCCGACGAGTTCGCGGTCGTCGCCGAGGTCGATGCCGAGTTCCTTGCCCTTCAGTTCGATGGAGGCGCGGCCCGCCATGTCGGAGACCAGCATGCGCATGGTGTTGCCGACCTGCTCGGGGTCGATGTGCTGGTACAGGTCCGGGTCGACCTTGATGGCGGAGGCGTGCAGCCCGGCCTTGTGCGCGAAGGCGGAGACGCCGACGTAGGGCTGGTGGGTGGAGGGCGTGAGGTTGACGACCTCGGCGACGGCGTGGGAGACGCGGGTCGTCTCGCGGAGCTTTCCCTCGGGCAGGACGCGCTTGCCGTACTTCAGCTCCAGGGCGGCGACGACGGGGAAGAGGTTGGCGTTGCCGACGCGCTCGCCGTAGCCGTTGGCCGTGCACTGCACGTGGGTGGCGCCCGCGTCGACGGCGGCGAGGGTGTTGGCGACGGCGCAGCCGGTGTCGTCCTGGGCGTGGATGCCGAGCCGGGCACCGGTGTCGGCGAGGACGGTGGAGACGACGGCCTGGATCTGGGCGGGGAGCATGCCGCCGTTGGTGTCGCACAGGATGACGACGTCGGCGCCGGACCCGGCGGCGGCCCGGACGACGGCCTTGGCGTACTCGGGGTTCGCGCGGTGCCCGTCGAAGAAGTGCTCGCAGTCCACGAACACCCGGCGGCCCTGTTCGCGCAGGTGGAAGACCGTGTCGCGGATCATGGCGAGGTTCTCGTCGAGGGTGGTGCGCAGGGCGAGTTCGACGTGCCGGTCGTGTGCCTTGGCGACCAGGGTGATCACCTCGGCGCCGGATTCCAGGAGCGCTCGGACCTGCGGGTCCTCGCTCGCCCTGCCGCCCGCGCGGCGGGTGGCGCCGAACGCGACGAGCCGGGCGTGGCGGAAGTCGATCTCCTGCCGGGCGCGGGCGAAGAACTCGGTGTCGCGGGGGTTCGCGCCGGGCCAGCCGCCCTCGATGAAGCCCACGCCGAAGTCGTCCAGGTGCCGGGCGATGGCCAGCTTGTCCGCGACGGTGAGGTTGATGCCCTCGCGCTGCGCGCCGTCG
>DASTDN010000504.1:0-11296 GCA_035710365.1 Streptomyces sp.
CGTCGACGACACCGCCGCCGCCCTCCTCAACTTCGACGGCATCTCCTACGCCAAGGGCGCCTCCGCCCTGCGCCAGCTCGTCGCATGGCTCGGCGAGAAGGACTTCCTCGCCGGCATCAACACCCACTTCGCCCGCCACAAGTTCGCCAACGCCACCCTCGCCGACTTCATCGACTCCCTCGCCGCCGCCACCGAACGCGACGTCCACGCCTGGGCCGACGCCTGGCTGCGCACCACCGGCGTCGACACCCTCACCCCCCGCGTCGCGCCCGCCGCCGGCGGCACCGTCACCCTCACCGTCGACCACACCGGCAGCCGCCCCCACCGCATCGCCGTCGGCCTCTACGACCCCGACCTCACCGACCACGGCCGCCTCGCCCTGCGCCGCCGCCTCCACCTCGACGTGCCGCAGGGCGAGCCCCTGCCCCTCGGCAAGCGCCCCGCGCTGCTCGTCCTCAACGACAGCGACCTCACCTACGCCAAGGTCCGCTTCGACCCCGACTCCTTCACCACCGTCCGCGCCGCCCTCGCCGACGTGCCCGAACCCCTCACCCGCGCCGTCGTCTGGAACGCGCTGCGCGACGCCGTGCGCGACGGAGAACTGCCCCCCGCCACCTACCTGGAGACCGCCCGCGCCCACCTGCCGCGCGAAACCGACCTCGCCCTCGTCCAGGGCGTCCTCGCCTTCGCCACCACCCAGATCGCCGACCGCTACCTCGCCCCCGCGCAGCGGCCCGCCGCCCTCGCCACCCTCAGCGACCTGTGCCGCGACCTCATCCGCCGTACCGAGGACGGCGACCACCCCGGCCTGCGCCTGATCGCCGTGCGCCACCGCATCGACACCGCCGCCCACCCCGACACCATCGCCGCCTGGCTCGCCGACGGCACCGTCCCCGGCGGCCCCGAACTCGACCCCGAACTGCGCTGGCGCATCCTCGGCCGCCTCGCCGTCCTCGGCGCCACCGACGAGGCCGCCGTCGCCGCCGAACTCGAACGCGACCCGAGCGCCGCCGGCCGGGAAGGCGCCGCGCGCTGCCGCGCCGCCCTGCCCGACGAGGAGGCCAAGGCCCGCGCCTGGCAGGCCATGTTCGCCTCCGACGACCTCTCCAACTACCTGTTCACCGCCACCGCCCGGGGCTTCTGGCAGCCCGAACAGGCCGACCTGGTGCACCCCTACGTGTCCCGCTACTACGCCGACGCCGTCACCGTCGCCGCCCGCCGCGGCCCCGCCATCGCCGACGCCGCCGGCCGCTGGGCCTTCCCCGCCCACGCCGTCGACACCGAGACCCTGCGCCTGGGCGAACAGTGCCTCGCCGACGGCGGGCCCACCCCCGCCCTGCGCCGCAAACTCGTCGACCAGCTCGACGACCTCGCCCGCGCCCTGCGCGCCCGGGAGAACTGACGGGACGGCACCGGGCACCTGCGCGACGGGTCCCGTCCCCGGGGTGAGCCGGCACGGCTCACCCCGGGGACGGGACCCGACGGCGCCCGGCGCGTCACGGGAGCACCGGTCTCACGGGAACACGGGCGTGCCGTTCCGCGTCAGACGCCAGTCGGCCGAAGCGAAGTCCTCCGGGTCCAGCACACCCTTCGCGGTCACCCACTCCGCGATCCGCGTGCGGATCTCCGTGGACTCCGCCCACACCTCCTTGGCCGCCGCCACGTGCGGGAACGCGCCGCCGCCGTTCGCCCGGTAGTTGTTCACCGCGAACACGAACTCCTGCCCGTCCGCCAGCGGGGCCCCGCCGTACGCCAGGTTCCTGATCCGCGAACCGGCCGGCTGCGCCACGTCGATGTCGTACGACAGCCCCGACACGTAGTCGTAGTTGTAGTCCGGACGGCCGTTCGCGTTCGTCAGCTTCTCCACGTCGACCGGCACGTCCGGCGCCGTCTGCACGAAGTACTCCGCCGAGAACTCCAGGTAGGCGCGGAGCTGGGCACCCGTCATCACCTTCGCGACCAGCGTGTTGTCGTACACGTACAGGCTCGACAGGTCCCGGATCGTCACCTCGCCGGCCGGGATCTGCGACGTCCGCGAGAACGGCGACGCCTGCGACAGCACCGGCAGGGCGGCGTACTCGGTGCCCGCGAGCGCCGCCCCGACCACGTCCTCCTGGACCTTGGTGATCAGGTCGATGATCGGCGCGTCCCTGTACCGCGCGTCGACCGTCGTCAGCGTCGCCGTCGCCGTGCCCACGACCTGGTTGACGTACTCCACGACGGCCGCGTGCTCGTCGTCCAGCAGCGCCGAGATCTCCGGGTCGTCCGCGACCGCGTTCGTGTTCCGCAGCGACGCCGCGACCGACTCGACCTGCCAGCGGCCCCTGGAGAACACCAGCTCGATGTCGAACAGCGTCAGCCGCTCCGCGTAGCACAGCGGCTCCGAGAGCACGACCGTCTTCCCGGTCTGCTCGTTGACGACCTTCAGCTCGGGGATCTCCACGTGCGCGTGCCCGACCAGGATCGCGTCGATGCCCGGGACCTGCTTCGCCACGTTCGCCGCGGCGTTCTCCACGTGCGGCAGTTGGTCACCGTACGACGACGTGCCCGACGAACCCGAGTGCGCCGACACGACCACCACGTCCGCGCCCATCGACCTGAGCTTCGGCACCCACTTCGCGGCCTGCTCCTCAAGCCCGGGGAACTCCAGCTTCCCCTGCACGTAGGCCTTGTCCCAGATCGCGATGCCCGGGTTCGTCAGGCCCAGCACCGCCACCTTCACGGGCGGCGCCCCCGGCACCCGGAACGTCTTCATGAAGTACGGCGGGAACGCCGGCTTCTGCGTCGCCACGTCCACCGCGTTCGCGCCCAGCAGCGGGAAGTCGCACTGCTCCTCGAACTTCCGCAGCGTCTCGATGCCGTAGTTGAACTCGTGGTTGCCGAGCGCGACCGCGTCGTACCCGATCGCGTTCATCGCCTGCGCCATCGGGTGCACCGGCCCGCCCTCGGCGGTGATCGGGTCGACCTTCGCGTAGTAGTACGTCAGCGGCGTGCCCTGGATCGTGTCGCCCGCATCGAGCAGCAGCGTGTTGCGGGCGCCCTTCTCCTCGCGCACCTGCTTCACCAGCGTCGACACCCGGGCCAGGCCCTGCGCGTTGCCCTGGGCGTCCGCGTACTCCGCGTCCTTGAAGTAATCCCAGTTGAAGACGTGCCCGTGCAGGTCGGTCGTCCCCATCACGGTCAGCGAATAGCGCTTGCGGCGCGGCACCGCGGACGCCTCCGCGGCCCCGGCGGCCTCCGCGGCCGGAGCCCCCGCCGCACCAGCCAGCGCCACCCCCGCCCCGGTCACGGCGGACTTCTTCAGGAACTTGCGGCGATTCAGGGGCATGTGGTTCTCCTCGGGAACAAGCGACAACGCGCGTAGATTCTGACCCGTACACGGCAGGCGGCGACAGGCCCGGCAGGTTGCGATCCGGTGACCTCCGGCACGGCCGCGGGGAGCCGCCGCGACCGAAGGGGTGACAGAGTGGGACGTATGTCCACTCCTGACGCACCGTCCGGCACCGCCGCCCCCCACGGCACCCCCGACGCCCCGCGCATCGCCGTGCGCGGCACCGCCCACCTGGAGGTCGACCCCGAGATCGCCCGCATCGCCGTCACCGTCCAGGCGCGCGGACGCGACCGCCGCGCCACCCTCGACGACCTCACCCGCCGCAACGCCACCGTCCTCGACCTGGTCAAAGCCTGTGGCGACGCCGTGGAGCGCCTCGAAACCGGCGCCTTCACAATCGCTCCCGAACCGTCCCGGCACGGCCGCGGCGAACGCGTCCGCACCTACCACGGCACCGTCCACCTCACCGCGGAACTCACCGACTTCACCGCCCTCGGCGACCTCGTCACCCGCCTCGCCGACCTCGACCTCACCCGCGTCGAAGGCCCCTGGTGGGCCCTGCGTCCCGACTCGCCCGCCCACGGGCAGGCCCGCCGCCAGGCGGTCCAGGAGGCGGTGCGCCGCGCCCGCGAGTACGCCGAGGCCCTCGGTACGACCCTCACCGCCCTCGTCGAACTCTCCGACACCGGTGTCGCCGACGGGGGCGTGCCCTTCCCGCCGCCCGGCCGCGGCCGCTCCATGCAGTTCGCCGCCGCCGAGGAGGAGGCCCCCGGGCCCCTCGACCTCGAACCCCGGCGCCAGCACGTCCACGCCGAGGTGGACGCCCGCTTCACCATGGCCCCGCCCCGGCTGTGACGCACGGGCCGGGCGGGGCCCGTGCGAAAAGGCGCCCGCCCGGTAATTCCGTCGCTCGAATGCCCGAATGCGGGACCCGCTTCCGCCCCGGAACACGGCGCCGGGGAAAAGGCCCCGGGAATGCTCATCGGAGCGCCGCCCCGCACAATTCTGCACTCGTCAACTGTCCTTTGCCGAAGCGCCGTTGATCAGTCGGAGGCCACCAATGGGCTACCGATCGGTAAGGCCTAGGCTCGCTGCATGCGCCGAGCAAAAATCGTCTGCACCCTGGGACCCGCCACCGACTCCTACGACCAGATCAAGAACCTGGTCGACGCCGGAATGGACGTAGCACGCTTCAACCTCAGTCACGGCAGCCACGCCGAGCACGAGGAGCGCTACTGGCGGGTCCGCAAGGCGGCCGACGAGTGCGGCCGCAGTGTCGGTCTCCTCGCCGACCTCCAGGGCCCGAAGATCAGGCTCGGCCGCTTCACCGAGGGCCCCGTGTTCCTGGAGCGCGGCGACAGCTTCACCATCACCGTCGAGGACGGCGCCGAGGGCGACCGCCACGGCTGCGGCACCACCTACCCCGGCCTCGCCGCCGACGTCACCCCCGGCGAACGCGTCCTCGTCGACGACGGCAAGGTGTGCCTGGAGGTCACCGCCGTCGACGGGCCCCGCGTGCGCACCACCGTCGTCGAGGGCGGCATGGTCTCCGACCACAAGGGCCTCAACCTCCCCGGTGTCGCCGTCTCCGTCCCCGCCCTGTCCGGCAAGGACGAGGCCGACCTGCGCTGGGCACTGCGCACCGGCTTCGACATCGTCGCGCTCTCCTTCGTGCGCAGCGGGCGCGACATCGAGGACGTCCACCGCGTCATGGACGAGGAGGGCCGCCGCCTCCCGGTCATCGCCAAGGTGGAGAAACCGCAGGCCGTCGACGCCATCGAGGAGATCGTCGCCGCCTTCGACGGCATCATGGTGGCCCGCGGCGACCTCGGCGTGGAGATGCCGCTGGAGCAGGTCCCGATCGTCCAGAAGCGCGCCGTCGCCCTGGCCCGGCGGAACGCCAAGCCGGTCGTGGTGGCCACGCAGATGCTCGACTCGATGATCGACAACTCCCGCCCCACCAGGGCCGAGGCCAGCGACGTGGCGAACGCGGTCCTCGACGGCGCGGACGCGGTGATGCTGTCCGGCGAGACCAGCGTCGGCAGGTACGCCGTCCCCGCCGTCCGCACCATGGCCAGGATCGTGGCCGCCGCCGAGGAGGACATGCTGGCCCAGGGCCTGTCGCCGCTGACCGAGCGGGGCAAGCCCCGCACCCAGGCCGGTGCCGTGGCCCGTGCCGCGGCCGAGATGGGCGACTTCCTCGGCGCGAGGTTCCTGGTGGCCTTCACCCAGTCCGGCGACACCGCCCGCCGCCTGTCCCGCTACCGCTCGCCCATCCCGGTCCTCGCCTTCACCCCCGACCCGACCACCCGCGGCCGGCTGAGCCTGACCTGGGGCGTGGAGACCTTCCTCGGCCCGCGCGTGAACTCCACGGACGCGATGGTCGGCCAGGTCGACGAGCTCCTCCCGCAGTACGCCCGCTGCGAGAAGGGCGACACGGTCGTCATCACGGCGGGTTCTCCGCCCGGCAGGCCGGGGACGACGAATCTGGTGCACGTGCACCACATGGGCGAGGGCCGCGGTTCGCGCTGACATGGCCTCCCGTACGGGCCCCGCAACCGGAGGACGGCAAAGGAAAGGGCCCCTCGGAAGAGGGGCCCGCTGCGGGGTATTCACCCATTGAGGGGTGACCTTGGAATGACAGGAAAAGTGCCCCGGGTGGGATTCGAACCCACGCTGTCGGTGGTTTGAGCACCGTGTCTCTACCGCTGGACTACCGAGGCTTCCTCTAAAATAAAGGCAGGCGGCCACCCGCCGTGACCCCACTTTACCGTAGCTGGGTAGGCTCTTGTCAGCAGTACCCGTGCCCCGAACGAGGAGCCTTTGTGACCCCCGAGTCGCCCCAGCCCGTAGACGTGCCCGACGACGACAAGTCGCACGTTCCGCCGGTGACGACCCGTGTCGTCATCGCCGAGGACGAGGCGCTGATCCGGCTCGATCTCAAGGAGATGCTCGAAGAAGAGGGGTACGCGGTCGTCGCCGAGGCCGGTGACGGGGAGCAGGCCGTCGCGCTCGCCCGGGAGCACAAGCCGGATCTGGTGATCCTGGACGTGAAGATGCCCAAGCTGGACGGGATCTCCGCGGCCGAGAAGATCACCGCGGAGTCCATCGCGCCGGTCCTCATGCTCACCGCGTTCTCCCAGCGCGACCTCGTGGAGCGGGCGCGGGACGCCGGGGCCATGGCCTATCTGGTGAAGCCGTTCAGCAAGAGCGACGTCGTGCCGGCGATCGAGATGGCCGTCTCCCGGTACACGCAGTTGAAGGAGCTGGAGAAGGAGGTCGCCGACCTCTCCCAGCGGCTGGAGACCCGCAAGCTCGTCGACCGCGCGAAATCGATTCTGCAGACGGAGTACGGACTGACGGAGCCGGCCGCCTTCCGCTGGATCCAGAAGACGTCGATGGACCGCCGCATGTCGATGCAGCAGGTCGCCGAGGCCGTCATCCAGGACAGCGAGGAGAAGAAGTCCGCCACGTCCGGGGAGTAGCCCCCGTCCGCCGGACGTCCCGCCCGTGGTGACGTCCCGCCGTGGTGCCGCACGTGACGCGGCCCGCGTCCCCCGTTTCCGGGGAGCGCGGGCCGCGTCGTCGTGCGGGGCGGGTGTTCAGTCCTCGCCGAGATAGGCCTTGCGCACCGACTCGTCGTGCAGCAGGTGCCGGCCCGAGCCGGACAGGACGATGGAGCCGACCTCCATGACGTGTCCCTGGTCGGCGAGCGACAGGGCGGCCTGGGCGTTCTGCTCGACCAGCAGGATCGTCGTGCCCTGCGCCTTCAGCTCGGCGATCGTCGCCATGATCTTCTGCATCATGATCGGGGACAGGCCCATGGAGGGCTCGTCCAGCATGAGCAGCTTCGGCTGGGACATCAGGGCGCGTCCCATGGCGAGCATCTGCTGCTCACCGCCGGACAGGGTGCCCGCGGCCTGCTTGCGGCGTTCCCCGAGGATGGGGAAGAGGTCGTAGGCGCGCTGGATGTCGCGTTCGATGCCGGGCTTGTCGTTGCGCAGGAAGGCACCGAGGCGCAGGTTGTCCTCGATGGTCATGCGCGGGAAGATGTGCCGCCCCTCGGGGGAGTGGGCGAGTCCCAGCGAGACGATCTGGTGCGCGGGAACCTTCTTCAGCGACTTGCCGTTGAAGCGGATCTGGCCGCCGACCGGCTTGAGCAGACCGGACAGCGTGCGCAGGGTCGTGGTCTTGCCGGCGCCGTTGGTGCCGATGAGGGTGACGACCTGGCCGGCCTCGACGGTGAAGGAGATGCCCTTGACGGCCTCGATCTTGCCGTAGGCGACTCGCAGGTCCTCGACTTCGAGCAGTGCGGTCATCGGTCGTTCTCCTTGCCGGGCGCGGCGTCCGAGTTGTGGCCGGCGTTCGCCTCGGCGGCCTCCACCTCGGCGGCCTCGTCGGCGCCGGGGGCGTCCTCGAAGGGCTCGCCGAGGTAGGCGGCGACGACGCGCTCGTCGCCCTGCACGGTCGTGGAGTCGCCCTCCACCAGCTTCTGGCCCTGGACGAGGACGGCCACGCGGTCGCAGAGGTTGAAGATGAACCGCATGTCGTGCTCGATGACGAGGACGGCGATGCCCTGGTCGCGGATGGCGAAGACCAGTTCCTCGGTGGTGCGGGTCTCCTGCGGGTTCATGCCGGCCGTCGGCTCGTCCAGCAGCAGCAGGCCGGGCTCGCTTGCCAGCGCGCGGGCGATCTCCAGCTTGCGCTGCTCGCCGTAGGGCAGGTTGCGGGCGAGGTGGTCGGCCTTGGCCGCGAGGCCCACGAAGTCCAGGAGCTCCATGGCGCGGGCGCGCGAGGCCGCCTCGGCCTTGTGGAAGCCGGGGCCGCGCAGCAGGGCGGACCACAGGCCCTCCTTGGTGCGGGTGTGGCGGCCGACGAGCACGTTCTCCAGGACGGTCATGTTGGCGAAGAGCCAGATGTTCTGGAAGGTGCGGGCGATGCCGGCCGCGGTGACCTTGAAGGACTTGGGCGGCAGGACGTTGCCCTTGTAGCGGACCTCGCCCTCGGTCGGCACGTAGAGGCCGGTGAGGCAGTTGAAGAAGGTCGTCTTGCCGGCGCCGTTGGGGCCGATGAGGCCGACGATCTCGCCGCTGTTGACGGTGAGGTCGACGTTCCGAACGGCGGTGAGGCCGCCGAAGCGCATCGTGACGCCGCGGGCGTCGAGCACGGTCTCGCCGGGTGTGGCGGCGGGCGCGGCGCCCTTGGTGGTGGTGTCGGTAGTCATCGTGGTCAGGCCCCTGCCTTGCTGAGGACTGCGGGCGCTTCGGCCTCTTCGTGGAATTCGAGCCGACGGCGCTGGTTCGGGATGAGACCTTCCGGACGGAAGCGCATCAGCAGCACGAGCGCGAGTCCGAAGGCGAAGAGCTGGTAGTCGCCGAGGAACTGGAGCTTGGCGGGGATCAGGTAGAGCAGCGACGCGCCGACGAGCGGGCCGAGGATCGTGCCCATGCCGCCGAGGACGACGGCGGCCAGCAGGAACGCCGAGTTGGGCGGTACGACGTGCGCGAACTGGTACTGCTCCGGGGTCACCGTGTACGTGACGTGGGCCTGCACGGTACCGGCGAGGCCGGCGAGGGCGGCGCCCAGCGCGAACGCGATGAGCTTGACCCGGAAGCCGTTGATGCCCATGGCGAGCGCCGCGGTCTCGTCCTCGCGGATGGCGACCCAGGCGCGGCCGATGCGGGAGTCGCTGCTGCGCCGGAAGACGACGACCACGATCAGGGTGACCAGCAGCATCAGCAGGAAGTAGTTGGCGAACCGGGCGATGGTGAACCCGGCGATGCTGTGTTCCTGGCCGAAGTCGAACCCGAGGATCTCCAGGTTCGGGATGGCGGAGATGCCGTTGGAGCCGTTGGTGATGTCGGGTCCGGAGGTGCCGTCCATGTTGAGGGAGGTGATCCGGAAGATCTCGCCGAAGCCGAGGGTGACGATCGCCAGGTAGTCGCCGCGCAGGCGCAGGGTCGGGGCACCGATGATGACGCCGAAGATCATGGCGACGGCCGCGCCGAGGAGGGCGGACGCCCAGAACGGCAGGTGCAGGTCGAACGGCGAGGAGGGCGAGCCGGAGACCATGGCCGCGGTGTAGGCGCCGACACCGAGGAAGGCGACGTAACCGAGGTCGAGGAGGCCGGCGAGGCCGACGACGATGTTCAGGCCCAGGGCGACCGTGGCGAAGATCAGGATGTACACGCCGATGGTGGCGTACTGATCGTCGGACTGGGTGAACGGGAAGGCGACGGCCGCGATGAACGCGCCGGCCATGGTGACCAGGCGGTGCTTGGCGGTGATCGCGGACACGCGGGCCACGAGTCCGGCCTTGAAGACGGCCGCGAAACCGAAGCCGGCGGTGATCATGAAGCCGATGAACAGCTCGTCGTACTCGGTGCCGATGCCGTAGGTGAAGACGAGCAGGCCGAGGGCGAGGGCCACGACGATGACGAGGATCTCGGCGTACGCGGGCAGGGCGCGGGCGGGCTTGGCGGGCTGGCCCGCGGAGAAGGCCGCGCGCAGGACGGCGAACCAGGAGCGGATCTCGTGGCGGACCTGCTCCCAGGTGCTGTCGTCGGGGTCGAACGGCTCGGGTTCCGGCCGGGTGAACGGCAGGGCCAGGGCGCCGAGCAGGGCCACGAGGGTGGCGCCGAGGGCGACCCAGCCGCCGGGCTCCAGGTTCACCAGGCCGCCGAGCTTGGAGCTGATGGCTATCGCGGTGTACCAGGCGGTGGCGAAGGTGCCGAGCGCGGCGAACTTCAGGGCGCTGTCGGCCCCCGCGGGGCTGAGCCAGCGCAGGCCCTTCACGCCGTACGAGGAGAGGCCGAACAGGGCCGTGAGGGCACCGCCGATGAGGACGAGGACCTGCAGGCCGCCCGGGTAGCCGTAGACGGTGAGGTTGCCGGGGAAGGCCGCCGTCCAGGTCCAGGCGAGGAACGTGGAGATCACGGCGAGGACGCCGCCGCCGGTGGCGAGGGCCCGGCCGATGTTCTCGGGCAGGCCGACGAGTCCCCGGGAGGTGCCCGCGACGGGCGTGTCGGGGGTCTTCGATGCGGTGGTCTGTGTGGTCATCGGTGTCACGCCCTGTCCGCGACTCGCTCGCCGAGCAGACCCTGGGGCCTGAACAGGAGCACGAGGATGAGGAGTACGAAGGCCCAGACGTCGGCCCAGGACTGGCTGCCGAACTTGTCCATGCCGGGGATGTCGGCGATGTAGGCGGTGGACAGCGATTCGGCGATGCCGAGGACCACACCGCCGAGCATGGCGCCGTAGATGTTGCCGATGCCGCCGAGGACGGCCGCGGTGAAGGCCTTCAGACCGAGGATGAAGCCCATGCGGAAGTCGATCTGGCCGTACTTGAAGCCGTACGCGACACCGCCGACGGCGGCGAAGATCGCGCCGAGGGCGAACGCGACCACGATGATGCGGTCGGTGTTGACACCCATCAGCTTCGCGGTGTCCGGGTCCTGCGCGGTGGCCTGCATGCCGCGTCCGGTGCGGGTGCGCATCACGAAGTAGGCGAGGATCGCCATGCTGAGGGGGGCCGCGATCAGCAGGAAGACGTCACCGGTCTGGATGGTGACGTCGCCGATGTGGAAGGGGCCGCCGGGGATGGCGGGGAAGGTGCGCGCGGACTTGGCCTCGGGGTACCAGGCCCACACCGCCTGCTGAAGGGCCAGCGAGAGGCCAATCGCGGTGATGAGGGGGGCGAGGCGGGGGGCGGTGCGCAGCGGCCGGTAGGCGAACCGTTCCGCTCCCACGGCGACCAGGGTGGCGACCAGCGCGGCGCCGATGAGCATGAGCGGCAGGGCGATCCACATGGAGGTGCCGTCGGGCAGGACGTACACGTAGACCGAGAGCGCGCCGAAGGCTCCGGTCATGAAGATCTCGCCGTGGGCGAAGTTGATGAGCTGGACGATGCCGTAGACCATTGTGTAGCCAATGGCGACCAGCCCGTACATGGATCCCAGTAGCAGG
>DASTDN010000505.1:0-3141 GCA_035710365.1 Streptomyces sp.
CTTCGGCTTCGACACGGACATGAAGCACTTCGCGATCTTCGGCCGGTGCCGGGACTGCGCGGTCCCGGGCACCGGAACCACGCCCTGACCGAGCGGACCAGCAGGTCGTAGGCTTGGACTCATGAAGAGTCCCCTGCTGACCATGCCCGGCGCCGTCCCCGCCGAAGGTGTGGACGAAGGCGTCGCCGCCCACTACGGCGACCTGTTCCGCGAGCAGCGCGCCCTCGCCGACGGCACCGGTTTCGTGGACCTCTCCCACCGCGGCGTCGTCACGGTCTCCGGTGAGGACCGGCTGAGCTGGCTGCACCTGCTGCTCACCCAGCACGTCAGCGAACTCCCCGTGGGGCGGGCCACCGAGGCGCTCATCCTGTCCGCGAACGGCCACATCGAGCACGCGCTGTATCTCGTGGACGACGGCTCGACGGTCTGGGCGCACGTCGAGCCGGGCACCCGGGAGGCGCTGGTCGCGTACCTGGAGTCGATGAAGTTCTTCTACCGGGTCGAGGTCGCCGACCGCACCGCCGACTTCGCGGTCGTGCACCTGCCCGCCGGTTCCATCGCCGAGGTGCCCGAGGACGCCGTCGTGCGCGAGACGGCGTACGGCCGGGACGTGTTCCTCCCGCGCGCGGACCTGGAGTCGTACGCGGCGAAGGCCGGGCCCGCCGCCGGGCTCCTCGCCTACGAGGCGCTGCGCGTCGAACAGCACCGGCCCCGCCTCGGCTTCGAGACCGACCACCGCACCATCCCGCACGAACTGGGCTGGATCGGCTCCGCGGTGCACCTGCAGAAGGGCTGCTACCGGGGCCAGGAGACCGTCGCCCGCGTCCACAACCTGGGCAAGCCGCCGCGCCGGCTGGTCTTCCTGCACCTGGACGGCAGCGAGGTCCATCTCCCTGCCCCCGGCGCGGAGATCCGGCTCGCGGACGACGGGCCCGACGGGCGCAAGATCGGTTTCGTCACGACGTCCGCCCGCCACCACGAACTGGGCCCCGTCGCCCTCGCCCTGGTCAAGCGGAACACCCCCGTGGACGCCCGGCTCGTCGCCGACACGACGGCCGCGGCGCAGGAGGTCGTGGTCGAGCCGTAGGCCACCACGGCGGTCGTCCTAGACCTCCAGCAGGACGGTGAACGGGCCGTCGTTCGTCAGTGACACCCGCATCGCCGCGCCGAAGCGGCCCGTGGCCACCGTCGCGCCCAGGGCGCGCAGGTGCGACACCACCTCGTCGACGAGGGGCTCGGCGGTCTCGCCGGGGGCCGCCGCGTTCCACGTCGGGCGGCGGCCCTTGCGGGCGTCGCCGTACAGCGTGAACTGGCTGACGACGAGCAGCGGGGCGTCGATGTCGCTGCACGACCTCTCGTCGTGCAGCATGCGGACCGACCACAGCTTGCGGGCGAGCTGCGCCGCCTTCTCCTTGGTGTCGTCGTGGGTCACCCCGACCAGGACGCACAGCCCCTCGCCGTCGATCTCCCCGACCGTCTCGCCGTCCACGACGACGCTCGCGCCGTCCACCCTCTGCACCACCGCACGCATACGACCATGATGCCTGGTGCGGCGTGTGCTCCTTGCCGGTGGGATTTTTCTACCGTACCCGGCCATCCGGGGCTGATCGGGAGCACTCATTCACATTGCGGCCACTTGGGATGGCACGATGCTGCCCACACGCCGGTCGAGGGGACGGTAGAGGCACATGAGCACATCGAGCACGGGACGACCCTTGAGCGCTTTGGCGTCGGCCTGTGCGGCGGACGGGGCCCTTGAGGGCTTCCGGGCACCCGCGCAGCGCACCGACAGCCCGCCACTGCCCGACGGCTCCCCGCCGGGCCCGCCGAGTCCGCCGAGTCCGCCGGGCGGGCGGGACACATCGAACACCCCGAACACCCCGAACACCCCAAACACCCCGAACACTTCGAACACCTCGGACGCACCGGACGCGTCGGACATGCCGGACGCGACGAGTGGGCCGGGCGGTGCGCCGGGTACGCAGGGCGGGCCGGGCGGAGGCCGGGCCCAGGGCCGCGACCTGACGGCGCTGAGCCTGCCCGAACTGCGTGCCGTGCGCCGGGACGCGCAGCGCGACGAGGCCGATCTCAGCTATCTGCGGCGGCTGTTGCAGGGACGGATCGACATCCTGCGGGCGGAACTCGCGCGCCGCTCCCTGCCGGGCGCGGCGGCGGCCGGGACCCCGCCCGAGCCGTCCTTCGTCGAACGGCTCTCCGAGATCCTCACCGACGCGCCCGCCCGCCACCGCTCCTCCGCGCGGCATGTGACGGTCCGGACACCGCAGGGCGAGGAGTACCGGCTGCTGGCGGCCGAGATGCTCGCCGAGGTCCAACTGTCGGACCCCGGGGCGCGCACCGGCCCCGAACTGCACGCCGGACTGCGCCGCCTGGAGCGCTACGAGCAGCAGGTGTCCCGCCGCCGCCGGCTCCTCCAGCGCACCACCGACGACTGCAGCGCGGAGATCGCCCGCCGCTACCGCGACGGCGAGGCGCAGGTGGACGACCTGCTGATGTGAGCGCACGGGCACGGGGTGGGGCGAGGGGGAGGCCGGCGCCGGGCGGGCACGAGACCCCGCGAGACTCCCGCCCGCGCCGACCCGACCCCGGACGCCGGTGACCCGGCGGCCCTGTGGCTCGGCGACGAGTCGGCGGTCCGGCTCACCGCCCCGGGCCGGGTCCGGGAGGAACGCGCGGGGCGCCGCCAGCCCGGTCGGCACCCTGCCGCGCACGCCGCCCCGCCCGTGGTGCCCGGACCCGTTCCGGCACGCGGGGTCACGGCCCGGGCGCGCCCGAACGCCCTCATACGGCTTCGGCGGCGTCGACGAACGGCACGGCGACGTCCATGACGTGTTCGCCGCCTCCCACGACGACCCCGGACCTGGCGTGCGACTGGTCGGGAACCGGGCAGTAGATCTCGCGCGGCGGGCCGCTCGGACGCAGGCCGCGCTCGTCCAGCCAGGTGACGACCGCGTCCAGCGCGCCCGCCACGTCGGCGTACGCGCCCCGCCCCTTGCGGAGCTCGGTGTACGCCTCCCGACGGGCCGGTTCCACCCGCACCCCGACCCGCCCGCCGGCCCCGACCGCACCGTCCACCGGCACGCACACCTGCACCGGGCCGTCACCGTCGGCGTCGACGAGCCC
>DASTDN010000506.1:0-7031 GCA_035710365.1 Streptomyces sp.
GCAGCAGCCACGCGGTCCTGCGTTTGGAGACGTTCCGGTAGAGCGCGCGGGCTCGGTGGAGGCGGCCGGAGGGCCTGTCGGGGATTTCACTTGCTGGCTGCACTCCTTAAAGGTATCTGCCGCGCGGGCACCGCTCGTCCACCGTGCCCGGCTCCCGCCGGCCCCCGTCCGCCGCCGTGGCACTCTGGTCACCTCCGACGTGCCGAGGGACGGAGATCGCAGACATGTCAGGCAGCACCCACAGCGTGACCAACCAGGCCCCGCCGCTGACCGGATACGACGTCTTCGCCGCCGACCGGGCCCTGACGGAGGCGGTCGAGCGGCATCTGGACCCGGCGCTGCTGGACGAGGCGCGCGGCGAACTGTCGGAGCTGGGGCGCGCGGCGGGTTCGGCGCAGGTGCAGGAGTGGGCGGCGCAGGCCGACGGCCACCCGCCCGTGCTGCGCACCCACGACCGGTACGGCCACCGCGTCGACGAGGTCGTCTTCCATCCGGCGTGGCACCGGCTGCTCGGCAAGGGCGTCTCCGCGGGCCTCACCGCGGCGTGGACGCGGCCGGGCGGGCACGTGCGGCGCGCGGCCGGCTTCCTGGTGTGGACGCAGGGCGAGGCCGGCACCGGCTGCCCGCTGTCCATGACGCACGCCGCGGTGCCCGCGCTGCGCGCCGACCCGGCGCTCGCCGCCGAGTGGGAGCCGCGGCTGACGTCGACGGTCTACGAACGCGAGCTGCGGCCCGCCGATCGCAAACCCGGTGTCCTGTTCGGTATGGCGATGACGGAGAAACAGGGCGGCAGCGACGTACGGGCGGGCACCACGGCGGCCCGGCCGCTCGCCGAGGCCGGGACGTACGCGCTGACCGGGCACAAGTGGTTCTGCTCGGCGCCGATGTCCGACGCGTTCCTGGTGCTGGCGCGGGCGCCGGGCGGGCCGACGTGCTTCCTGGTGCCGCGGGTCCTCGCGGACGGCACACGCAACGTGTTCCTGCTGCGGCGGCTGAAGGACAAGCTGGGCAACCGGTCGAACGCGTCGGCGGAGGTCGAGTTCGACGGCACCTGGGCGCGCCGGGTCGGTGAGGAGGGGCGCGGGGTGCGCACCGTCATGGGGATGGTGGCGGCGACGCGGCTGGACTGCGTGCTCGGCTCGGCGGGCCTGATGCGGCAGGCCGTCGCGCAGGCCGTGCACCACTGCGCGCACCGGGAGGTGTTCGGGCGGAAGCTCGTCGACAAGCCCCTGATGCGCAACGTCCTCGCCGACCTGGCGCTGGAGTCGGAGGCGGCCACGGCGCTGGCGCTGCGGCTGGCCGCCGCGTACGACGACGGCGGCGAGCAGGAGCGGGCGCTGCTGCGGCTCGCGCTCCCGGCCGCCAAGTACTGGGTGACCAAGCGCTGCGCCCCCCTCGTGGTGGAGGCGGCGGAGTGCCTCGGCGGCAACGGCTACGTCGAGGAGTCGGGGCTGCCGCGCCTGGTGCGGGAGTCGCCGCTCAACTCGGTCTGGGAGGGCGCGGGCAATGTGCAGGCCCTGGACGTGCTGCGGGCGCTCAGCCGGGAGCCGGGGGCCCTGGACGCGTATCTGCGGGAGGTGGGCCTCGCGCGCGGCGCGGACCACCGGCTGGACCGGGCGATCAGGGGCGTGCTGACGGAACTCGCGGATCTGGAGGGCGCCGAGGCGCGGGCGCGGCGGCTCGCGGAGCGGCTGGCGCTGGTGCTGCAGGGCGCGCTGCTGGTCCGGTTCGCGCCGCCGGAGGTGGCCGACGCGTTCTGCGCGGGCCGGCTGGGCGGAGAGGGCGGCGCCGCCTTCGGCACCCTGCCGCACACCCTGCCCCTGGCGTCGGTGGTGGACCGGGCACGCCCGGGGAACTGAGGAGACCTGCCGGAGATTGCGGAGACCTGTCGAAGATTTCCGGCGGTGATCGTGCCGGGATTCGCGTCTGCGACGCGGAAACGCGGCCTTCGCAAAGGCCGCTTCCGGTACGGACGGCCTCGTACAGGAGTTGGCGCGGCACGGGGGTGGTGCTGCGCCGACACGGCACCACCCCCGTCGCACCGGCCCTGTCAGGCCGCGCACGCCGCTCGCGACGACGCTGCTCAAGCTTCGGCCACCGCGTGGGCGGCCCACCAGGGTTGCGGGGGGTTGCAACTTGGTTGCCCTGCGCCGGGTGGGCCCCGTCGCCCGCCCCGGACGGCATCATGAGACGAACAGTCAGGGGCGGTGCACGGCCCCCGAATTCCGGCTCTCCTCTTCTCTCTCCGCCCGGGAGGACCAGTGGCTCTCTCGCCGATGGACGTCACTCAGCTCGCCGTCGTCGACGCGGCACGCGCGGCGCGGATACTCAGCGAGGTCCGCACCGCGGCGCTCTCCGGCCGCCCGACCCCGCTCCCGCCGCGGCCGGTGATCGGACAGTCCTGGGAGCGGATGCTGCGCGGCGGGCTCGACCCCGAGCACCAGCCCCGGCCGGCGCCGCTCGGCGCGGACGAGGTGCGGCGGCGGCGCGAGACGTCCGAGCTGCGCCATGTGCTGTCCGTGCTGAGCGAGGGACTCGTCTCCCTCGCGGACGTCACCCGGCACATCATGGTGGTGGCCGACCCGGACGGCCGGGTGCTGTGGCGGGAGGGCAGCGCGCCCGTGCTGCGCAAGGCGGACGTGGTGGGCTTCGAGGTGGGCGCCGACTGGGGCGAGCACGTCGTCGGCACCAACGGGGTCGGCACCGCCGCGGCGATCCGGCGGCCGGTCCAGATATTCGCCTCCGAGCACTTCTCGCGCTCGCACACCGGCTGGACCTGCGCGGGCGCCCCCATCACGGACCCGCGCGACGGCCGCCTCCTCGGGGTGGTGGACGTGAGCGGCCCGCTGGACACGATGCATCCGGGCACGCTCGCCTGGGTCGACACGGTCGCCAAGCTCGCCGAGGCCCGGCTGCGGGAACTGCACGCCGGGTCGCTGGATCGGCTGCGGGCGGTGGCGACGCCGGTGCTGGCCCGGATCACGGGACGTGCGCTGGTCGTGGACCGGGACGGCTGGACGGCGGCGGTGACGGGGATGCCGTACACGCACCGGGTGGCGCTGCCCAAGTCGCTCACGGCGGGCACCCGGTGGCTGCCGGCGCTCGGACTGTGCTCGGTGGAGCCGATGGCCCGGGGCTGGCTGGTGCGGGTGGTGGAGGACGAGCCGGTGCGGCACGGCGTCACCCGGGTCGTGCTGGACCTGCGCCGGCCGCGCCGCTGGTCGCTGGAGGTGCTCGGCGGCGCGGGCTCCTTCTGTCACGAACTGAGCCCGCGCCACGCCGAGCTGATGTTCCTGCTGGCGGTGCATCCGGCGGGGCGCAGCGCGTCGGGACTCGCCGAGGAGATGTTCGGCGACCCGGCCCGCAGGGTGACGGTGCGGGCGGAGATGTCGCGGGTCAGGCGGTACCTCGGGGGTTTCCTGGAGCACCGGCCGTATCGTTTCTGCGACGAGGCGGAGGTCGAGGTCCTCTTCCCGGCCGACCCGGCCGACCTGCTGCCGCACTCGACGGCCCCCGCGGTGACCCGCCAGCGCACCCCGCGGACGGACGGCTGAACCGGACCGGCCCGCCTTCCCGGTCCGCCCCCGGGTGGACCCGGCGGACCCCCCGTCCTCTCCCGGCTCCCGCCCCGCCCGGCACCCTGACGGGCAAACAGACCGGCCGGGCGGCTTGGCCGGCGAGGCCTTCGACCCCGCCCTCTCCAGGTGCCGCGCATCCGCAGCCCCACGCTTACCAGGCGCAACTGCCGTGACTCCCGCATGTTTACAGGTCTTCGCCCCCGGCCCGGTGCGTCTGCCGTAGCATCCGACTCCGGGTCACTTCACCTGCGTCTCGCGCACCACGTGGATCACCCGGCGCAGTTGGCCCGCATCGGGAGGACGGCATGAAGCAACGCGGCAGGCACCGTCGACGCAGGCGCGGCCGTGTGCTGCGCGGGGTCCTGTCAGGTGCCGCGATCGCGCTGACGGCCGCGGCCACCATGATCAGCGCCTCGCAGGCCACGGTCACCGGGGACGGTGCCTCGCAGGCCGCCGTCACCGGGGACCCGGACACCGCGCGGGCCACGGCCGCCGGGGACCCCGGCGCCCTTCGCCCGCTCACCCGGGCGGCCGGCCTGCGCGAGCTGCGGCTCACGGAACACCCCTTGGCACCCGCGAGCGAACGGCTCGCCGCCACGATGGGCCGTCCCGTCGGGGTGCGCACCGTCCTCGCCGACGCCGACCGCCCGCTGCGCGCGAGGGCCCGCTGCACGGCCCCGGAGCGGGCGGCCCTGCCCGTCTCCCCCGCGGCCGCCCGGGCCTACTGCTGGGACGGCACCGACACGGCGGGCTGGCGGCCGGGCGCGGTCACCACCTCCGGCGACGCCGACGACGACGGCCGCTGGGGCGAGAACCGCGTCATCCTGTCGGCCTGGAGCCGCGCGGCGTCCGCGGGCCGGGACCCGGACCGGCACACCACGGAGCGCGACGGCCTCGCCCGGGTCGCCTTCGTCGACGCCAACGACCCCGACCGCCTCTCCTACACCTGGGTGCTGCTCACCGTCCCCTCCCCGGACGGCCGGGCGCTGCGCGGGCTCGGCTCGCCGGCCTCCGGGATGGTCTGGTACCAGGACAAGCTGCTCGTCACGGCGGGCCGCGCGGACCGGGCCGCGCTGTACGTGTACGACATGGACCGCATCCACCGCGCCGGCCCCGGCTCGCCCGGCGCGGGGCGGCTCGCCGACGACCCCGCGGCGCACGACTGCCGGTACGTGCTGACGCCGGTCGCCTCCTACCGGCTGCCCGGCGGCTCCGGGGTCCGGCGGCCCGACAGCGTGTCCCTGGACCGCAGCACGGTCCCGGACAGTCTCGCCGTGAGCGACTGGGTCCCCCCGGGCGGCGAGGGCCGCACCCGGCTGTGGCGCTACCCGTTCAGCGGTGACCCGGCCCGCACGGGTCTGCTGGACACCGGCCCGGGCGGCCGGGTGAAGGCCGGGGAGGCGTACACGAGCGGGGTGACCGGCGTGGGGGGCGTGCTGTCGTACGACGGCACCTGGTATCTGGGCCGGCCGGCCGCCGACGGCCGGGCGGGGCACGGCACGCTGTGGCGCCAGGACACCGGGGGCGCGCGGCCCGTGCGCTGCGGAGACGAGCGGACCCGGCGCTGCTGGAGCGGCCCCGCCGCCTCGCTGTCCCTCGGTCAGAGCACGGGCGAGGTGTGGTCGCAGTCGTCCCGCACCCTGTTCGCGGTGCCGCTGGGGTCGCTCGCGCCCACCCGGCGCTAGGCCGCGCCGTTCGGATCCCCGCGGACCGGGCCGCGGCGTCGGACGCGGTGCGTCGCCGGGCGGAGCGCGACCCGCACGTGCCAGGGGCCCCGGGTGGTACGGCGACGACGCGACGGGCCCGTGGCCGCGGGCCCGGCACGGCCCGGACCCCGATCGACAGATTCCGGAGCGGGATGGTTCCCTGGCCCGCATGACCAACATCGTCGTGACCACCTGGTCCCTGGAGCAGACCGCTCCGAGCGACCTGCTGCCGGCCGCCGCGCCGGAGGGCGACGTGCGCATCGTGCGCGCCGAGGTGCCCTCCCCCGAGTTCAGCCGTTTCCTGTACGCCTCGGTGGGCGGCGACATCCGCTGGATCGACCGGCTGGGGTGGACGTACGCGCGGTGGCGGGAGTACCTGGAGCGGCCCGGGGTGGAGACCTGGGTGGCGTACGAGCACGGCACGCCCGCCGGGTACGTGGAACTGGACGCGCAGGACGACGGGGTCGTGGAGATCGCCTACTTCGGGCTGATCCCCGCCTTCCGGGGCCGCGGCATCGGCGGGCACCTGCTCTCCTGCGGCGCCGCGCGCGCCTGGGACCTCGCGGGCCGGTGGCCGGGCCGGACGCCGACGAAGCGGGTGTGGCTGCACACCTGCAGCAAGGACGGCGAGCACGCCCTGGCGAACTACCAGCGGCGCGGGTTCACCCTGTTCGACACCGAGGTCACGGAAGAGGCGGACACGCCGACTCCGGGCCCGTGGCCGGGGGCTCGGCCGGTCTGACCCGCGTCGGCAGCACCACCCGCACGGCCTGTGACCAACACCACGACCGTCTCTTTCTTCGAGACATCAGCGTCCACATGTTGGATGAAGGTGGACTGGCTCCAGAACACCGTGCCACGCTGCCGTCATGTTCGGACCTGGAATCGCCTTGGTGAGTCGACGCCACGTCGATCTCTGCCGCATGTCCAGCGCCATCTGTCCCGCGCGCTGACGCACCGCCCCCGGCCCCGGGGCCACGGGTTCCAGCAGCGCCGACGCCTTTTCCCCCTCGTTCCCGCGCAATGACGCGCATCACGTGTGTCCGTACCTCCCGTACGCCCGTATGCGCACGTCACAGCCGATGTCCACGCCTGCCCAGAAGGACGTGTCCGCCATGGCCGCCACTCCGCAGAACCCTGCCGACGCGACTCCCCGCCGCAAGGTGAGCCGTCACCGCGGCGAGGGCCAGTGGGCCGCGGGCCACTTCACCCCGCTCAACGGCAACGAGCAGGTCAAGAAGGACGACGACGGTCTCAATGTGCGGACACGCATTGAGACGATCTACTCCAAGCGCGGCTTCGACTCGATCGACCCCAGCGACCTGCGCGGCCGCATGCGCTGGTGGGGCCTCTACACCCAGCGCAAGCCCGGCATCGACGGCGGCAAGACGGCTGTCCTGGAGCCGGAGGAGCTGGACGACTCGTACTTCATGCTGCGGGTCCGGATCGACGGCGGGGCGCTCACCACGCGGCAACTGCGGGTGATCGGTGAGATCTCCCAGGAGTTCGCGCGCGGCACGGCCGACATCACCGACCGGCAGAACGTGCAGTACCACTGGATCCGCATCGAGGACGTGCCCGAGATCTGGAACCGGCTGGAGGCCGTCGGGCTGTCCACCGTCACCGCCTGCGGCGACACCCCGCGCGTCATGATCGCCTCCCCCGTGGCGGGCATCGCCGAGGACGAGATCATCGACGCGACCCCGGCGCTGGAGGAGATGAAGCGCCGGGTCCTCAACAACCCCGC
>DASTDN010000507.1:0-2926 GCA_035710365.1 Streptomyces sp.
TCGTCGTAGGCCAGGCGCGGGGAGCGCGGGAACCAGGCGTCGGGGCCGGGCCTGCCGATGTTGACGACCATCAGCGGGGTGTGGTCGTCGTCCAGGAACTCCTTGCGGAGGCCCTCGGGGTCGAAGCCCGTCATCGGCCCGGCGGCGAGACCGGCGGCGCGGACGCCGACGAGGAAGTACGCGGCCTGGAGGGCGGAGTTCAGCGCGGCGGAACTCTCGCGGACCGGGCGCTCGGCGAAGAACGCGTCCTTGGCCTGCGGGAAGTGCGGGAAGAGCTGCGGCAGTTCCTCGTGGAACTCGTTGTCGGCGGCGAGGATCGCGACCAGCGGGGCGGTGGCGGTCTTCGGACGGTTGCCCTCCGCCATGTGCCGCACCAGACGCTCACGTGCCCCGGGCGACCGGACGAGCGTGATGCGCAGCGGCGACTGGTTGAAGGCGGTCGGACCGTACTTGACCAGGTCGTAGACGGCCCGGACCTGCTCGTCGGTCACCGGCTCGTCGGTGAAGGTGTTCGCGGTGCGGGCCTCGCGGAACAGCAGGTCCTGGGCGGCGGGGTCGAGTACGAGGGGCATGGCTGCACTTTCTGGATGTCGGGTCCGGAGATCGGCTGACGGCATCGACCGTACGACATGAAAGTTCAATGTTCAACCAAGCTGGTGGCGCGCTCATGCCCGTGGCGCGCGTCATGACCGGGACCCGCCCGCGCAGCCCGGCCCTCCGCCCGGCCGCCCGGCTACTCGCGCTCCCCGTCCGCCTCCGGTTCCTCCGCCAGCGCCGCGTCCAGCCGCGCCCGCGCGCCGTCCAGCCACCGCCGGCAGACCCTGGCCAGTTCCTCGCCGCGCTCCCACAGGGCGAGGGACTCCTCCAGCGTCGTACCGCCCGCCTCCAGGCGCCGTACGACCTCGATCAGCTCGTCCCGGGCCTGTTCGTACCCGAGCGCCTCGGCCACGGCCGCTTCCGTCACGTCGTCCACCTCGCTGGTCATCCACTCACCCTCTGCGTCGGTTCCTGCGGCCGTGCGTCGACCCGTACGGAGAACTCGCCCTCGGAGACCCGCGCGCGCAGCGCCTCCCCGGGGGCCACCTCGGCCGGGTCGCGCACCGCGTGCCCGTCCGCCCGCTGGAGCACCGCGTACCCGCGCTGAAGCGTCGCGGCGGGGGAGAGGGCCACCACGCGCGCGTGCGTGTGGGACAGCTCCGAGTCGGCCCGGTCGAGCTGGTGCCGCAGACAGCGCCGCCCCCGGTCGAGCAGGGCCGTCACCTCCTCGGACCGCGTGTCGATCATGCGGTGCGGGTCCTGTATCGAGGGGCGTGCCAGGGCGTGCGCCAGCCCGCGCTCCTCCCGCTCCAGATACGCCGCCACACAGCGCCGCGCGCGGTCCTGGAGCATCCGCACGCGCTCGTACTCCTCACCCACGTCCGGTACGACCCGCTTGGCGGCGTCGGTGGGCGTGGAGGCGCGCAGGTCCGCCACGTGATCCAGCAGCGGATTGTCCGGTTCGTGTCCGATCGCGGACACCACAGGCGTACGACAGGCCGCGACCGCGCGCACCAACTGCTCGTCGGAGAACGGCAGCAGGTCCTCCACGCTGCCCCCGCCGCGCGCGACGACGATCACGTCCACCTCCTCCAGCGCGTCCAGCTCCTGCACCGCCCGCACCACCTGGGGGACCGCGTGCACCCCCTGCACCGGGACGTTGCGCACCTCGAAGCGGACGGCGGGCCAGCGGTGCCGGGCGTTCTCCAGCACGTCGCGCTCGGCCGCCGAGGCCCGCCCGCACACCAGGCCCACGAGCTGCGGCAGGAACGGCAGCGGCTTCTTGCGCCCGGCGTCGAACAGCCCCTCCCGGGCGAGCGACTTCTTGAGCTGCTCCAGGCGCGCGAGCAGTTCGCCGACCCCGACGGGCCGTATCTCGGCGGCCCGCAGGGACAACTGCCCGCGCGGCGCGTACCACTCCGGCTTCGCGTGCACGACCACGCGCGCGCCCTCGCCCACGACGTCGGCCACCGCGTCGAACACCTGCCGGTAGCAGGTCACGCCCACGGAGATGTCGTACGACGGGTCGCGCAGCGTCAGGAACACCACGCCCGCGCCCGGACGTCTCGAAAGCTGGGTGATCTGCCCCTCGACCCACACCGCGCCGAGCCGGTCGATCCAGCCGCCGATGAGACGCGACACCTCGCCGACGGGCAGCGGCGCTTCCGCGGACGTGTTGACAGCCATGCCGTGAGCGTAGTCGGAGCCACTGACACGACCGGGCCGGCGGCGTCCCGCGGGGCGTCCGGAGAGCGGGACGTGATCTTCCGGGCCGGGCGCGCGGCCTTACGATGGTGCGCATGACTGCTTCGCCCGGCCGCCGTGTCCTGCTCGCCGCCCCCCGGGGCTACTGCGCGGGTGTGGACCGCGCCGTGATCGCCGTCGAGAAAGCCCTGGAGCAGTACGGGGCTCCCGTCTACGTCCGGCACGAGATCGTCCACAACAAGTACGTCGTGCAGACCCTGGAGAAGAAGGGCGCCGTCTTCGTCGAGCGGACGGAGGAGGTGCCGCCGGGCAACATCGTGATGTTCTCGGCCCACGGTGTCGCCCCGACCGTCCACGAGGAGGCCCGGCAGGGCCGGCTCGCCTCCATCGACGCGACCTGCCCGCGGGTCACCAAGGTCCACAAGGAAGCCGTCCGGTTCGCGAACGAGGACTACGACATCCTCCTCATCGGCCACGAGGGCCACGAGGAGGTCATCGGCACCTCCGGCGAGGCTCCCGACCACATCCAGCTCGTGGACGGCCCCGAGGGCGTCGCGAAGGTCGAGGTCCGCGACCCGTCCAAGGTCGTGTGGCTCTCCCAGACCACGCTGTCCGTGGACGAGACCATGGAGACGGTGGACGCGCTGAAGGGCAGGTTCCCGCAGCTCGTCTCGCCGCCCAGTGA
>DASTDN010000508.1:0-17150 GCA_035710365.1 Streptomyces sp.
GCTCAAACACCGACCGCGAAACAACCGACGACAACCCCACATCCACCAACCGGCCACCACCCGCAACCACACCCCCCAACCCACCCGCCAACTCCCGCACCACACCCACCGAACGCCCCGACACCACCACCGGAGTCACCGCCAACGGGACTCCGGGCGCGGCAGCCTCCACCGCGGGGCCCTGTTCCAGCACCACGTGGGCGTTCGTCCCGCCCATGCCGAAGGACGAGACCCCGGCCAGCCGTGAGCGGCCCGCGCCCTGCTCCTCGCGGCCGGGCCAGGTCTCCAGGTGCGTGGGGACGCGCAGGTTGAGCCGGTCGAGGGGGATCGCGGGGTGGGGCGTCTCGTGGTTGAGGCTCGGCGGCACCGCACCCTCGCGGACGCACAGCGCGGCCTTGACGAAGCCCACGATGCCCGCCGCGGCCTCCAGGTGGCCGACGTTCGTTTTGGCGGAGCCCACGGACAGCGGGGTGGTCCGGCCCGGGGCGTTCCCGAGCACCGCGCCGAGGGCCGCCGCCTCGACGGGGTCGCCGACGGGGGTCCCGGTGCCGTGCAGTTCGACGTAGGAGACCTGGCCGGGGGCGACGCCGGCCCGTTCGTACGCCGTGCGCAGCAGGGCTTCCTGGGCCTCGCGGTGGGGTGTGGTCAGGGTGGGGCCGCCGCCGTCGTTGTTCATCGCGCTGCCCCGGACGACGCAGTGGACGCGGTCTCCGTCGGCGAGGGCGCGGTCCAGGCGCTTGAGGACGATGCAGGCTCCGCCCTCGCCGCGTACGTAGCCGTTGGCGCGGGCGTCGAAGGTGTGGCAGCGGCCGTCGGGCGAGAGGGCGCCCATGAGTTCCATGCCGGCGGTGCCGTCCTCGGCGAGGATCAGGCTGACGCCGCCGACGACGGCGAGGTCCGACTCGCCGTGGCGCAGGCTCTCGCAGGCCAGGTGGACCGCGACCAGGGAGGAGGACTGCGCGGAGTCCACGGCGAGGCTGGGGCCGCGCAGGCCGAGGAGGTAGGAGAGGCGGTTGGCGGCCATGCCGCGGCTCAGGCCCGTCGCGGTGTGGCCGCTGACGGGGGTGTCCGACCGGTGCAGGAGGGCCGCGTAGTCGTCGGCGGCGATGCCGACGAAGACTCCGGTGTCGGTGCCGGCGAGGCTGCCCGGGACGATGCCGGCGTTCTCCAGGGCGGTCCAGCCGAGTTCCAGCATGAGCCGTTGCTGCGGGTCGGTGGCGGCGGCCTGGCGGGGGGTCATGCCGAAGAATTCGGCGTCGAAGTCGGCGGCCCCTTCGAGGGTGCCCCGCCAGGTGCCGTCGGCGTGGCGTTCGATCACGCTCTTGCCTGAGGTCAGCAGCGTCCAGAAGTCGTCGATGCCGGGCGCCCCGGGAAGGCGGCAGGACATGCCGACGACGGCAATGTCGTGGGAACGCTGCGCACCACTCTTCGCGGACATCGAAAACTCCTGGTCGTTCGGTAGGGACAGGCCGGATCGCCGACGGAACGGTGCGCTGTCGGCGGTCGTCTGAAGGAAGGGGGGAAGCTGGGGAGGAAGGGAGGAGACGACGAGGGCAGGGCGGGCGTGCGCCGGGCCCGTGGCTCTTCGGACGGGCGGCTGCGGGGGCGGCGTACGGGCCTCGTCGGGTGGTTCCGGGGAAGCCGGGAGGCTACGGGACCGGGACGGTCACGAGCGTGCCGCGGCACGCGGCGGGCGGTACGTCACGGCCGGCTGCCGGCTCTGGTGCCTGCACTAGGATTGGCCGGTCTTCCGGGCCCCGACGGCTCTCAGGGTTCTCACGGCTCTCCCGCCGGTTCTCCGGCTCTCCCGACTGCTCCGCCCTCTCCCCCGAAAGAACGGTGCCTCATGCTCGACAGGATCGTGCGACACCTGGCCTGCCCGCACTGCGGTGCGTCGCCGGCTCTGGGTGACCGCGTACTTTCCTGCCCCTCCGGACATTCCTTCGACATCGCGAAGCAGGGGTACGTGAATCTGCTTCCGGGGGCGACGAAGCTCAGGGCGGACACGAAGGAGATGGTTCAGGCCCGTGACGCCTTCCTTTCGGCGGGGCATTTCGACCCCGTGATGGACGCGCTGGTCGATCTGGCGCGGCGGACGGCCGATCCGGCCGTGCCCGGTTGTGTCGTCGACGTCGGCGGGGGGACGGGCCACTACCACGCGAGGGTCATGGACGCGTTCCCCGACGCCGACGGTCTGCTGCTGGACATGTCGAAGTTCGCGGTGCGCCGGGCCGCCCGGGCCCATCCGCGGATCGCGGCGGCCGTCACCGACGCCTGGCAGAAGCTTCCGCTGCAGGACTCGGCCGCCGCCGTGGTGATCAATACGTTCGCTCCCCGCAACGGTCCTGAACTGCATCGGATTCTCCATCCCCGTGGCGTCCTCCTGGTCGTGACTCCCCTGCCCGACCACTTGCAGGAACTCGTCGGCACGCTCGGCCTGCTGCAGGTGGACGAGGGCAAGGAGTCCCGTCTCGCGGAGCAGCTCGCCCCGCACTTCTCGGCCGGCGTGACCAAGCGGCTGACGCGGACGATGGCGCTCGGCCACCGGGCCCTGGCCGATCTGGTCGGCATGGGGCCCAACGCGTGGCACCGCCGGGCGCGGGAGGACGAGGAGACGATCCGGCGGTTGCCGTCGCCGTCCGCCGTCACGCTCTCCGTGCGGCTCTCCGCCTACCGGCCGGCGGCGTAGCCGCCCCGGCGGCCCGGCCGGGTCCGGCACGTCGCGGGCGCGGCGGTCGCCGGGCGGGCTCGGCCCCGCCCGCCTGCCGGGCGCCGTGCCGTCCCCTCTCCGCGGGGCGTCTCACCGGGCGCCCCGTCCACCTGCGCCGGTCCGTCTCACCCGGACACCCCCGCCTCGGCCGCCCACGCCTCCAGGATGTCGCAGGCGTTGTCCACGCCGCGTTCCTTGGCGACGCGTTCGCCCAGTTGTCCGGCGCGGGCCGCCATCGCGGGGTCGGTGACCGCGTGGCGGACGCTCCGGGCGAGTGCCTCCTTGCCGAACCGGGCGAGCGGCACCGGCCGGGCGGCGACGCCCGCTTCGCGGAGCCGCGCCGCCCAGAAGGGGTGGTCGGCGAAGACCGGGACGACGACCTGCGGCACTCCGGCCCGTACGACTTCGGCGGTGGTGCCGGCGCCGCCGTGGTGGATGACCGCGGCCATCCTGGGGAACAGGGCGGCGTAGTCGACCTGGTGGAGGCGGAGTACGTCGTCGGGGAGGTCGCCGTCGGGCCCGTCGACGAGGACCAGCCGACGTCCGACGGCCCGGACGGCGGCGAGGGCGTACTCGAAGGCCTCGTCCTGCCGGTGGACGGGCCAGGTGCTGCCGAAGGTGAGCGCCACCGGGGGCGGCCCGTCGGCGAGGAACGCCTCCAGTTCGGCGGGCGGCTCCCAGGGCTGGTCCCAGAACCAGTAGCCGGTGACGTGGCTGCGGCGCGGCCAGTCGTGGGGTTTGGGCAGCACGCTGGGACTGAAGGGGAACAGGTAGGGCCGTTCGTGGCCCAGCCGGAGGAAGGGCGACTCGTCACCGAAGGGCCGCAGGCCGAGCCGGCGGCGGTGACCGTCGATCTCCGGGCGCCGCCACTCCCATTCGTCGCGGGCCGCCCGCCGGTGGGTGTAGCGGTTGTAGAGGGGGGTCAGCGGGCCGAGGCGGCGCTGTCCGGACTCCACGGCGGGGAACGCGGTGGTCATGCTGTTGGGCCACCAGGACACCGAGGCCCACGGGGCGGGCGGGTGCCCGTACGCGGCGGCCAGGGTGAGGGGGGCGTTCACGATGAGGTCGGCGCCCTCGGCGGCGTCGTGGATCGCGTCGACGACCTGTTGCGTGTAGCTCTCGGGCGGCTTCGGCATTCCGGCGAGCATGCGGGTGAAGGAGGGGCTGCGCCGCAGGGCGTCGACGACCTCGGGCATGGTGAAGAAGCCGTCGGGGTCGCCGGGCGAGAGCCGGTAGTCGAGTCCCGCGCGCTCGACGAGGGGCCGCAGTGCGGCGGGGGCGGCCAGGGTGACGGTGTGGCCGCGGGCCTTCAGGCCGGTCCCCAGGGCGACGAAGGGCTGTACGTCGCCGCGGGAGCCCACGCTCAGGAGGGTCACGCGCATGCGGACCCCCCGTCGCCGGTCCGGGGGCGCCGCGGGGCGCGGTGTCGTGGGGCGCTCACTCGTGCCCCCCGGAGGAGACGGCGACGAGGGTCTCGAAGTCGCGGGGGATCCACGGGGGGATGCCGCCCTCGGCGTTGGTGCCCTTCTCGATGAAGGCCAGGTTGTGGTAGAGGTGCATGCCGACCACGTGCTGGTCGACGTAGCCGGGGCGGTGGCCGGCGGTGGCGGGCAGTTCCTCGTGCTGGATGGAGTCCACGACGGACTTGAGCAGGCCGAGGCTGGTGCCGCGGTACTCCTTCGGGTCCTCGTTGCCGCCGAAGCCGGACCAGTAGGCGGTCCACAGGTCCTCGATGACGTAGAGGCCGCCGGGCCGCACATGCGGGAACAGCGCCTGGAACGACGTCCTGATGTGGTCGTTGATGTGGCTTCCGTCGTCGATGACGATGTCGAACGGGCCGTACTCCTCGGCGATCGTCCGCAGGTGGCCGGGGTCGCTCTGGTCGCCCCGCAGGGTCGTGATGCGGGGCGCGTCGAAGTGGGACTTGTCGACGATGTCCAGGCCGTAGATCTCCCCGCGGTGGAAGAAGTGCTTCCACATGCGGAGGGAGCCGCCGCCCCACTCGGGGTGCTTGTAGCCGCCGACGCCGATCTCCAGGACACGTACCTGCTGGTCGCGGTAGGGGCTGAAGTGGCGGTCGTAGTGGGGGGTGAACCAGTGCAGGGAGCCCCACTTGGGGGTCAGGTAGCGCGAGGAGAGTTCGCTGAGGTCCGGCTTGTGGGAGTGGCAGCCGGCCAGCACGGTCTGGGAGCCCTGCTGCGCGGCCAGGAAGTGCGTGCCGATGTGCTCGGCCCCCGAGTCCTCCTCGCCCTGCGCGTCCCCGACGTAGGGGAAGAGGGTGGTGCCGCGCACGCCGGTGACGTGCTGCCGCACCGGTCCGTACAGTTCCCGGACCAGGTCGCCCAGTTCGTACTCGACGCGCATGGCGGTGAACGCCTCGTCCTTGGCGGCGAGGCGCACCGGGCCGCCCTTGAGGACGTACAGGTAGGAGGGGAACTGCCTCTCGCCCGAGCGGACCGTCAGTTCGACGAGCACGGGGACGTCGTTCACGGGCGCGGGGCAGCGGGTGGTGATCTCGTCCAGGAGGACCCGGACGATGACGTCCGGGGCGTGCCGGGCGACCAGGTCCTTGAGGTCGGCGTCGTGCCCGCCGGCGGCTCGGACGATGTCGCGGATCAACGAGTTCGGGACGTGCTTGGCCACGAATTACCTTCCGGGGGAGGACAGATGTGGTTCAGCGCTTGTGCAGGCGGTACCAGCGGGCGGTCTCCTCCAGCCCGGCCCGCAGGGGCTGGGGCTCGAAGTCGATCACTTCCGACATTCTGGTGAGGTCCAGGAGTCTGCTGGGGGCGCCGACGGGGCGGTCGGGGTCGAGGCGGATGCGCTCGGGCCGCCCGAGGACGGTCATCACCATGCGGGCCAGTTCCAGGATGGAGACCTGTTCCGTGCCGGCCACGTTCATCTCGGGGTACTTGCCCGTCTCGACCATGCGCAGGGAGGCCCGCACCAGGTCGGAGACGTGGACGAAGGAGCGGGTCTGGCTGCCGTCGCCCCAGATCTCGATCTCCTCGCCCGCGTCGGCCCTGGCCAGCATGCTGGGGATGACGCGCTGGCGGGAGGCGTCGAAGCTGTCTCCCGGCCCGTAGACGTTGCCGGGGCGCACCAGGAAGACGTTGGTGCCGAACTGCTCGCGGTGGAGCCGGGCCAGGATTTCGCCGTAGGTCTTGGACAGGACGTAGCCGTTGCCGGTGTACCGCATGGACCTGCGGAAGTCGTCCTCCTCCCGCGTCGCCGTGGTGGGTTCCGCGCAGTACAGCTCCGAGGAGCTCATGACGACGACTTCGCCGACGCCGAAGTCGCGCACGCAGTGCAGCACGTTGGAGATGGTGCGCTGGTTGCTGTCGAGGATTTCGGCCGAGCGCTCCAGCTTGAACTGGGCGTTGCCGTCCATGGCGGCGCAGTGGACGATCGTGTCGATGGCGGGTGCCAGGTATTTGAAGGCGCCCCGTACGTCCGTCTCGTCCCGCAGGTCGGTCCTGACGAACCGGATCCGGCCGTGTTCGGGGAGGCCGGTCCGTGCGGTGAGTTCGGCGCGGACCGCGGGCCGTTCGGTGCGGTGGAGGGCCAGGACGTCGGCACCGCGCGCGGCGAGGTGGCGTACGAAGTGTGAGCCGATGAATCCGAGTGCGCCCGTGACCAGTACCGTTCGGCCGGTCCAGCGGTCCCTCACTCGGTGACCAGCGGCGGGCGGCCGGCGGCCTCTTCGACGGTCACGGCCTGGACGGGGCAGAGGTGCACCGTCTGGCGGACCCGCGGCCACAGCGCCGGCTCGGGTTCGGTGACCAGGGTCCGGCTGATTCCGTCGTCGTCCTGGCGGAAGACTTCGGGGACGAGCTGCTCGCACTGGCCGGCCCCGAGGCACCGGCTCCGCTCGACTGTCACGCGCATGCCGTTTCCTCCTTCCTTCACCATTCGACCGGCAGTTCGTGCAGTCCGAAGAGGGTGGAGTCGTGCTTGACGCGCAGGGCGTCGACTCCGGTGGCCAGTCTGAGGGTGGGGACGCGTTCCAGGACCGCGCCCAGGGTGACTTCGAGTTCCAGCCGGGCCAGGTTCTGTCCCAGGCACTGGTGCGGGCCGTAGCCGAACGCGACGTGCTGGCGTGCGGCGCGGTGCAGGTCGAAGTCGTCCGGGGAGGGGAAGGCGTTCTCGTCGCGGTTGGCGGAGGCCAGCGAGATGATGAGGCCGTCACCGGCGCGCAGGGTGAGGCCGCCGAGTTCGATGTCGGCGGTGACCGCCCGGCGCAGGCCGTCCGCGATGGAGTGCAGGCGCAGGAGTTCGTCGAGTGCCTGCGGCAGCAGGGCGTTGTCGGCGCGCAGTTCCCGCACGGCGTCGGGGCGCCGCATCAGGGTGAGGAGGCTGAGGGCCACCATGTTGGCGCTGGTCTCGTGGCCGGCGGCGAGGAGCAGCACGGCGTTGTCCACGATGTCGGCGTGGCGTAGCTGGCCGGTGTGCAGCCGGTCGGCGATGAGCCGGCACAGCAGGTCGTCGCCGGGGGTCTCGGTCTTGGCGGTGACCAGTCTGTCGAGGTAGTCGCGCAGTTCCATGAGGGCGGCCAGTGATTCCTCGCTGCCGCCGACTCGGGTGGCCTGTTCGCTGCGTTCCTGGAAGAACGCGTGGTCCTCGTACGGGACGCCGAGGAGCTGGCAGATGACCAGGGTGGACATCGGCAGGGCGAGTCCGGTGACCAGGTCGGCCGGTGCCGGCTGTGCGAGGACGCGGTCGAGCAGGTCGTGCACGGTGCGTTCGATGCCCGGCCGCATCTGCCGGACGCGGCGCACGCTGAACTCGGATATGAGCATGCGGCGCAGGACGTTGTGGTCCGGCGGGTCCATCGTCAGCAGGGACCGGAAGCCGCCTCCGTCGCTGTCCGACGCGGAGAGCCTCGGCAGTCTGGTGGGGTCGACGGTGACGCGGGGGTCGGCGAGAAGGGCTCGTGCGTGTTCGTGCCTGGTGATGAGCCAGGTCTGTGATCCGTCCCAGACTCTCGCCCGGCTTATGGGCTCGTTCTTACGCTTCTCGGCGTACTCGGCCGGGAGGTTAAAGGGGCAGGTACGGGCTAAGGGCCAGGTGACTGCCGATTGTGGAGGAGTGAGGGGAACAGCCTTCGAAGATTCCAAGGATTTCCTCGCCCTAAACATGTTCTGAGGGGCTGCATCTTCCTCGAATACCCAACCACACGGGCGGTGGCTCAGACAAGGGTTGACGGCAGGTGGACCGGGCGTCGTTTGGACCCCACATGGGTCACATTTCCCGACAGGGCCGACAGCCCCGTGGCGCGTTTTCGACCCTTGCACCGGGTGGATCACTGCTGTTAGATGGTCCCGCTTCCAGCTCATCAGCATGGATCCAGGGAATTCAGCCGCGGTGCCCCTGCCCTGAATGAGCCGCTCGCTGGGCACTGCTACCCGTAGGCGAGGAAAATTTGACCCTCACATCTGCCGGCATCCCTTTGTATCTCGACCTTCTGAAGAGGGTCGTGACGAACATGATTTACGAGGACCAGACCAACGTCGCGGGTTTCATCACGGACAGCTCGTATTCTCCGGACCTGCGCACGGTTGGTGAAGATTTCCCGCGCGTCGCCCACACGATGATCGGCCTGAGGAGGCTCGACAACCTGCAGGAGTGCCTGGAGGGCGTGCTGCGCGACGGCGTCCCCGGGGACTTCGCGGAGACGGGCGTCTGGAGGGGCGGGGCCTGCATCTTTGCCCGTGGTGTCTTCGAGGCGCACGGCGTGCGGGACCGCACGGTGTGGGTCGCGGACTCCTTCCAGGGGTTCCCCAAGACCACCGCGGACGACCACCGGCTCGACATCGACATCGACCTCGGCCAGTACAACGAGGTCCTCGACATCCCGGTCGACGTGGAGACCGTGAAAAGAAACTTCGAACGTTACGGACTTCTGGACGACCAGGTCCGTTTCCTTCCCGGCTGGTTCAAGGACACCATGCCTGCCGCGCCGATCGAAAAACTCGCCGTGCTGCGCCTGGACGGGGATTCGTACGCAGCGACCAGAACCGTTCTCACGCACCTTTACCACAAGGTGTCGCCCGGCGGGTACGTCATCGTCGACGACTATTGCATTCCGGCGTGCCGGCAGGCCGTCCACGAGTTCCGGGACGAGCACGGGATCACCGAGGAAATTCACCGGATCGACCGCCAGGGCTCCTACTGGAGAATCCTGGGCTGATTTTCCTGTCCGGACACCACTCACTCACCTTCGTAGTGCCCATTCCATCGGCCGAAGGACGTGAAACGCGATGCATCCACTCAGCATCGAGGGGGCCTGGTCGCAGGAACCCGTCATCCATTCCGACGTTCGCGGGCGTTTCCACGAGTGGTTCCGGGGCGAGCATTTCCGCCGGGCGTTCGGTCATGACTTCCCGGTGGCCCAGATCAACGTCGCGGTGTCCCGGCGCGGCGCGCTGCGCGGGATCCACTTCACCGAGATTCCGCCCGGTCAGGCCAAGTACAGCGTGTGTGTGCGGGGGGCCGGACTCGACGTCGTCGTGGACGTCCGCACCGGCTCGCCGACCTTCGGGCGCTGGGAGATCGTTCCGATGGACGCGGAACGGAACACCGCCGTGTATCTGACCGCGGGACTGGGCCGCGCGTTCCTCTCCCTCACCGACGACACCACTCTCGTCTATCTGTGCTCCTCCGAGTACGCCCCCGAACGCGAGCACACCATCAGTCCGCTCGACCCGGATCTCGGCATCACCTGGCCGGCGGAGATCGCGCCGGTGCTGTCCGACCGGGACAGGGACGCCCCGACCCTCGCGGCGGCACAGCGCCGCGGCCTGCTGCCGACGTACCGGGCGTGGCGGGAGCAGCAGGGGGCGCGGGCGTAGGGCGGCCGGGCGGGCAGGGGTGACCGGGTGCGGCCGTGGCCGGGGCGCGTGGTCACGTCCTGTCCGCCGCCCGGGGACCGCTTCCCCCGTCCCCCCCCCCCATCAGCGATGAACGCCTCGGAGGACCAACCGTGTTCGAGACACCGCCGGAACGCCCCAGGATGAGGGGGATCGTGCTCGCCGGGGGCAGTGCCACGCGACTGCAGCCGCTGACGGGTGCGCTTTCCAAGCAGCAATTGCCCGTCTACGACAAGCCCATGATCTATTACCCGCTGTCGGTGCTGATGCTGGCGGGCATCCAGGACGTACTGATCATCTCGTCGCACGAGCACGTGGAGACATTCCAGGTCATGCTGGGTGACGGGTCACGGATCGGGATACGTCTCGATTACGCGGTGCAGGACGAACCGCGTGGTGTCGCCGACGCGTTCCGGGTCGGCGACAAACACATCGGGAATGGCCGGGTCGCTCTCATTCTGGGCGACAACGTCTTCCACGGTCCGGGATTCTCGACCGTGCTGAACCGGTGCATCCAACGACTCGACGGATGCGAGCTGTTCGGCTATCCCTCCAAGTCGCCCGAGCGTTACGGCGTGGCCGAAATCGACGAGCAGGGCCATCTGCTGTCGCTGGAGGAGAAACCGGCGCGGCCCCGTTCCAACCTCGCGGTGACGGGGCTGTACTTCTACGACAACGACGTGGTCGAGCTGGCGAAGGGGCTGAGGCCCTCCGCCCGTGACGAGCTGGAGATCACGGACATCAACCTCTCCTACCTGGCGCAGGGCCGGGCCCGCCTCACCGAACTGGGCCGGGGCTTCGCCTGGCTGGACATGGGGACCCACGACTCGCTGCTCCAGGCGGGGCAGTACGTGCAGTTGCTGGAGCAGCGTCAGGGCGTACGCATCGCGTGCATCGAGGAGATCGCGCTGCGGATGGGCTTCATCGACGCGGACACCTGCTACCGCCTCGGCGAGGAGCTGAGGGCGTCCAGTTACGGCGGCTACCTCATGGAGGTCGCGTCGGGGCTGGGTGCGACACGCGCCGGCTGACCACCTCTGTCCCCCCTCTCCGCAGAAAGGCGGTGCACGGATGCGTGTCCTGGTGACCGGGGCCGCGGGCTTCATCGGCTCGCACTTCGTCAGGCAGGTCCTGGCGGGCTCCTACCCGGAGCTGGCCGGCGCCCACGTCGTCGCGCTGGACAAGCTCACCTACGCCGGGAACACCGGGAACCTGGCCGAGGTCGCGGACCACCCCCGGTATGCCTTCCTGCACGGCGACATCTGCGACCGGGACACCGTCGCCGGGGCGATGCGCGGTGTCGACCTGGTGGTGCACTTCGCCGCCGAGTCGCACGTGGACCGCTCGATCACGGACTCCGCGGCGTTCGTCACGACCAACGTGCTGGGCACGCATCTGCTGCTGCGGTCGGCGCTGGACGCGGGCGTGGGCCGTTTCGTGCACGTCTCGACCGACGAGGTGTACGGTTCGGTCGCCGAGGGGGCCGCGGCGGAGGACCATCCGCTGGACCCGAACTCGCCCTACGCGGCGTCCAAGGCCTCCTCCGACCTGCTGGCGCTCGCCTTCCACCGCACGCACGGCCTGGACGTCCGGGTGACGCGCTGCTCCAACAACTACGGCCCCCACCAGTACCCCGAGAAGATCATCCCGCTCTTCGTGACGAACCTGCTGGAGGGGCTGCGGCTCCCCCTGTACGGCGACGGCCTGCACCGGCGCGACTGGCTGCACGTCGACGACCACTGCCGGGGCATCGCCCTGGTGGCCGGCCGGGGCAGGCCCGGCGAGGTGTACAACATCGGCGGCGGAACGGAGCTGTCCAACACCGATCTCACCCGTCACCTCCTCGGAGTCTTCGGCGCCGGCTGGTCCGTCGTCGACAGGGTGGCGGACCGGGCGGGACACGACCGCCGGTACTGCGTGGACACCCGGAAGATCACCGAGGAGCTGGGCTGGCTTCCCCGCGTCCCCTTCGAGTCCGGGCTCAAGGAGACCGTGGACTGGTACCGGGACAACCGGGCCTGGTGGGAGCCCCTCAGGCAGTGACGCCGCCGCCCGGACCTCCCGCGGCCGTCTCCACCGGCCCCCGCGCTCCCGCCTCAGCCCCGCCCCTCCCGCCGCCCTCCCCCGTACGACCGAGAGAGTTCCCATGACGCTCAGCCGACCGACGGCCCAGGCACGCCGGCATCCCTTCTCCGCGCCCGACGGCGTCGCGCTGGACCCGCTCTACCGCCGTCTGCGGGAGCACGAACCCGTGTCCCGGGTGCGTATGCCGTACGGCGGTGAGGCCTGGCTGCTGACCCGGCACGCCGACGTGCGGGCGGTCCTGGGCGACCAGCGCTTCAGCATGGAGGCGGGGGCGGGACGCGACGTGCCCCGCCCCACCGAGCACCCGCTGCCCGCGGGCGGCCTCATCTCCATGGACCCGCCCGGCCACACCCGGCTGCGGCGGCTGGCCGGCACTGCGTTCACCGCCCGCCGCGTGGAGGGTCTGCGCCCCGAGGTGTCGGGGTTCACGCACGGGCTGATCGACGAGTGGACGCGGCGCGCGGAGCCGGCCGCGGAGATCATGGAGGACCTGGCCCTGCCCGTGTCGATCTCCGTGATCTGCAACCTGCTGGGCGTCTCGTACGACGACCGGCACCGCTTCCGGGACTTCTCCGAGGCACTGGTCTCGTCCTCCCTGAGCCCCGCGGAGATCCAGCGGGCCACCGAGGACTTCAGCGGCTACATGGCGGAGCTGATAGCCGAGCGCCGCGCCCGGCCAGCGGACGACTTCCTCAGCACCATGGTGCAGGCCCGCGACGAGGGCGACCGCCTCTCCGAGGCCGAGCTGCTCATGCTCGGCGCGGGCCTGCTGATCAGCGGCTACGAGACGACCGCCACCCAGATCGGCAACTTCGTCCACCTCCTGCTGAGCGACCGCGGCCTGTACGAAGCGCTGGTCGCCGACCCGGACCTGGTGCCCGCCGCCGTCGAGGAGCTGCTGCGGTTCACGCCGCTGAGCACCATGGACGGCTTCGCCCGCATCGCCCTGGAGGACGTCGAGATCGGCGGAACCCTCATCCGGGCGGGGGAAGCGGTCATCACCTCCATCGCGTCGGCGAACCTCGACGACGCCGCGTTCCCCGGCGCCGCGTCCCTCGACCTCACCCGCGCCCAGAACCCGCACCTCGGCTTCGGCCACGGCGTCCACTACTGCATGGGCGCCCCGCTGGCCCGGCTCGAACTCCAAGTGGTGCTGCGCACCCTCGTGGAACGCCTGCCCGGGCTGCGGGCGGCCGTCCCCGCGAGCGGGATCCGCTGGCGCGCCGGCTCCCTGCTGCGCACCCCGGAGGCGGTCCCCGTCACCTGGGACGCCCCGGCGGGGTGATCCGCCGCACGCCGATCCCCGGGACGCGCATCCCTTCCGACCGACTCGACATGGGGCCCGCATTGAGCAGCACGAAACCCGCACCCGTCCCCTACCCCTTCAACCATTCGGAGGGGCTGGACCTGGACGCGGCGTACGAGAAGGCGCAGCAGAGCGACGGGCTGCTGTGGGTACGCATGCCGTACGGGGAGCCTGCGTGGCTCGTCACCCGCTACGACGACGCGCGGTTCGTGCTGGGCGACCGGCGTTTCAGTCACGCGGCGGAGGCGGAGCACGACGCGCCGCGGATGCGGGAGCTGCGCACGCCCAACGGCATCATCGGCATGGACGCGCCCGACCACACCCGGCTGCGCGGGCTGGTGACGAAGGCGTTCACGCCGCGCCGGGTGGAGGCGATGCGGCCGCACGTCAGGGAGATGACCGGGGCGCTGCTGCGGGACATGGTGGCCAAGGGTTCGCCCGTCGACCTGGTGGAGCACTACGCCGTGCCGGTCCCGGTGGCCGTGATCTGCGGACTGCTGGGGGTGCCCGCCGAGGACCGCGCGCGGTTCCGCGGCTGGTGCGACATCGCCATGTCCACCAGCGGGCTCACCGCCGAGGACCACGTGCGGCTGGCGGGTGAGCTGACCGGCTACCTGGCCGGTCTGATCGCGGACCGTCGCGCCGCCCCCCGGGACGATCTGGTGTCGGCTCTGGTGGAGGCCCGCGACGCGCAGGGGCGGCTGACGCAGGAGGAACTGGTCGACCTGATCGTCTTCCTGCTGTTCGCCGGGCACGAGACGACGGCCGGGCAGATCGGCAACTTCCTCCTGGTCCTCCTCGACGAGCCGGAGCAACTGGCGCTGCTGCGCTCCCGGCCGGATCTGCTGGACAACGCCGTGGAGGAACTGACGCGTTACGTCCCGCTGGGCTTCGCCGCCGGGTTCCCCCGCTACGCCACCGAGGACGTCGAGGTCGGCGGGACCCTGGTGCGGGCGGGTGAGCCGGTCCTGATCCAGATGAACGCGGCCAACCGCGACGCCCTGCGCTTCCCCTCGCCCGGCGTGCTCGACCTCACCCGTGAGGCCCGCCACCACCTGGGCTACGGGCACGGCCCCCACCACTGCCTGGGGGCGTCCCTCGCGCGGCTCGAACTCCAGGAGGCGCTGCGGACCCTGCTCGACGGGCTTCCCGGGCTGCGGCTCGCGCGGGAGGTGGAGTGGAAGACGGAAATGGTGGTGCGGGGGCCCCGTTCGATGTTCGTGGCCTGGTGAGCGCGGTGCGAGACGATTGGACACGAGGATGACAGCAACTGCCCCCGCCCCGGACGGCGCTCCCGCCGGCCACCCTCCCGCCGCCGGGCCGGTCGCCGGCTGCGCCCGGCCCGGCGCCGACCTCGCGGCAGCGGCGGCGGCGGTGTGCCGCGAGCTGACCGCCGGCGGCCACGCGTGCGCCGACGAGGCCGCGGCGGCCGCCCCCCGGCTGGTGCGGCTGGCCGGGCACTACGGCACCCACCCCTTCGCCCCCCTCGAAGAGGCGCGCCGGCTGCTGGACGCCGACCGGGCGTCCTTCGGCCGTCTCCTCGCTCTGTTCGGCCGCGTCCCCGGGCTGCGGCGGGCCGTGGAGAACGGGCCGGCCGGCAAGTACTGGCAGAACACCCTCCTGCCCCTGGAACGGCGCGGCGTGTTCGACGCGGCGCTGTCGCACAAGCCGGTCTTCCCCTACAGCGTGGGCCTGTACCCGGGCCCGACCTGCATGTTCCGCTGCCACTTCTGCGTGCGGGTGACCGGCGCCCGCTACGATCCGGCGGCCCTGGACCTCGGCAACGCGATGTTCGCGTCCGTCATCGACGAGATCCCGGACGGCAATCCGTACGCGATGTACTTCTCCGGGGGCCTGGAGCCGCTGACCAACCCGGGGCTGGGCGCGCTGAGCAGCCGGGCCGCCGGCCGGGGCCTGCGGCCGACCCTGTACACGAACGCGTTCGCGCTCACGGAACGCACGCTGGCGAGGCAGCCCGGCCTGTGGGACCTGCACGCGGTGCGCACCTCGCTGTACGGGCTGAACGACGCCGAGTACGAGGAGACCACCGGCAAGCGCGCCTCCTTCGGCAGGGTCCGCGACAATCTGCGGCGCTTCCTGCGGCTGCGCGCGGAGCGGGAGAGCCCGCTGCGGGTCGGGTTCAGCTACATCATGCTGCCGGGGCGCACCCACCGGCTGCTCGACCTCGTCGACTTCGTCGCGGAACTGGACGAGGCGTCACCGGGCCGGCCGGTGGACTTCCTCAACGTGCGGGAGGACTACAGCGGCCGGGGCGACGGCAGGCTGTCGGAGGCCGAGCGCACCGAACTCCGGGAAGGCCTGCGCGCCTTCGAGGAGCGGGTGCGGCGGCGCACCCCCGCCCTGCACATCGACTACGGCTACGCGCTGCACAGTCTGCTGACGGGCGCGGACGCCGAACTCCTCAGGATCAGGCCGGCGACCATGCGCCCGTCGGTGCATCCGCAGGTGTCGGTGCAGGTCGACCTGCTGGGCGACGTGTACCTGTACCGGGAGGCGGGGTTCCCGGACCTCGCCGGGGCGGACCGCTACGTCGCGGGCCGGGTGGGTCCGGGGACGTCGCTGGGCGAGGTCGTCGAGCGCTTCGTCACCGACGGCCGGCGGATCGCCCCGCACGCCGGTGACGAGTACTTCATGGACGGGTTCGACCAGGTCGTCACGGCACGGCTCAGCCAGTTGGAGGCCGATGTCGCCGCGGGCTGGGAAGACGCGCGCGGCTTCCTGCGGTGACCCCGCCGCGAGGACCGTCCGTCCGGTCCGTTCCGCCGAGCCGCGATCCGTCGGCCGGGCATTGCCGAAGAGAACTGGGAGACAGTGTGACCGCGCAGGCCTACGAGCTGTACGCCGACCTCCTCAAGCGGGTTCTGGCGAACACCGTCTACGAGGACCGGCCGACGTTCCCCTTCGGGATGAACGTCCTGGACAAGGGCGAGGCGGACCGGATGCGCCCGGACGCCCGGACCCCCGCGGACGAGCGGGGGACGTTCGCGGTGGACCACCGGGAGGGCGGCCTGGACGTGCCGACGGTCGCGCACACCATGATCGGGCTGCGCCGCCTGGACAACATCCAGAAGTGCGTGGAACAGGTGCTGCTCGACGACGTCCCCGGGGACTTCATCGAGACCGGTGTGTGGCGCGGCGGCGCCTGCATCCTGATGCGCGGGCTGCTGAAGGCGCACGGTGTGACGGACCGGACCGTGTGGCTCGCCGACTCGTTCGCCGGGGTCCCCGTGACGTCGGACGACAGCCATCCGCTCGACCGGGCCATGGAGTTCCACCACCTGAACTGGGTCCTGAGCTGCTCCGAGGAACAGGTGCGGGAGAACTTCGCGCGCTACGGCCTGCTCGACGAACAGGTCCGGTTCCTGCCCGGCATGTTCGCCGACACGCTGCCCACCGCGCCCGTCGAGCGGCTCGCGGTCCTGCGGCTGGACGGCGACCTGTACGAGTCGACCATGGACGCGCTGGTCAACCTGTACCCCAAGGTCTCCGTCGGCGGGTTCGTCATCGTCGACGACTATCTGATCCCGGCCTGCAAGGAGGCCGTCCACGACTACCGGCTGGAGCACGGCATCGACGAGCCCGTCGAGACCGTCGACGTGACGGGCGTCTACTGGCGCCGCAAGCACTGAACGCGGCAGGGCCCGCATTCCCTTCCTGTCACCCGGTGGAGAGGTAGGACGTGAAACGCACCCTCGGCGACCTCGCGATATTCGGCGGGCCCCCGGCATTTCTGCAGCCGCTGCACGTGGGGCGGCCCAACGTCGGTGACCGCGCGCGGTTCCACGACCGTCTGGACTGGGCGCTCGACCACCAGTGGCTGACCAACGGCGGGCCGCTGGCACGGGAGTTCGAGCAGCGCGTGGCGGAGCTGGCGGGCGTGCGGTACTGCGTGTCCACCTGCAACGCGACGATCGCCCTCCAGCTCCTCGCCCGCGCCGCGGACCTGTCGGGCGAGGTCATCATGCCGTCGCTGACCTTCCCGGCGACCGCGCACGCCTTCCGCTGGCTGGGTCTGACGCCGGTCTTCTGCGACATCGACCCCGAGACCCGCTGCCTGGACCCGGCGCTGGCCGAGGCGGCCATCACCCCCCGCACCAGCGCGATCGTCCCGGTCCACCTGTGGGGCCGGCCGTGCGCGGTCGGCCCCCTGGAGAAGACC
>DASTDN010000509.1:0-4376 GCA_035710365.1 Streptomyces sp.
CCCCGGCGGGGACGCGGCTTCCTGCTCCTTCGGGGGCTGCGCCTTCGCCTTGTTCCGGGTTCGGTTGGAGACGTGGAACATCATCGCGGTGCGGTCCCAGTCGGGCTCGTTGTCCGCCATGTCGATGATGCGGCGCAGTACGTCCTCCTCGTCGAGGATCGCGCCCACGGACTCGGCGACCGTGATGTGCCGGGACGGCCGCCAGACCCGCTCGACGCGGTCACCCGGGCAGATCCGTCCTTCTTCGAGGACCCGCAGATACGCGCCGGGGCGGCGGGCCCCGTTGAAGCGCTTCGCCCAGCCCTGTTGCTGCATCCAGCCGCCGAACGTCCCGCAGGCCATGCGCGGTGCCATGACCTGGAGCAGGACTTCGCCGACCTGCCACTTCTCCGCGAGGACCGAGCCGTTGACGTCGAACCCGGAGAAGTCCAGGTTCTCTCCGAACATGCCGTTGCGCAGCGGCGTCTGGAGCTGGTCGGACCACCAGTCCAGATCCTCACGTGCATACGCGTAGACGGCCTGCATTTCTCCGCCGTGAAAATCGGCGGCCTGCTCGTCACCTTCGAGTCCCAGTTTGCCGACCGCGATTCCGTCGGACACCGGGAGCTTTTTGATCGCCGACTCGTTTCGTCGCGCGAATTCTGCTGGAACACATGGACCAGTATTGATCGAAATAATGCACCCCATATCGAAAAGTTAACATCGGTGATGGGGGTGGTCAATAGTTCCGCTTGTTGAATCTCGGAGCATTTTCGGGCGTGGCGGATTGTCTTTCATTTGACTGTTCCATGGCACGCAAAAACAACAGCCTCGGCCTTTTCCGGGCTGTTCTTGAATTGCGTGGGAATGGTCCGTTCGGCAATTGTGCACGGGGCGTGGCCGATTTCTCCGCGGGGCCGGCCGGCGGGGGGCGCGCGCACTCCGCCGGCCGGCCCCGTCAGATGTCACTGCACGGCCGGAGGACCGGTCCGGTCTATCGCGCGCCCTTGGCCCGCGCCTGGATGAAGAACGTGGGCACGTTGACGTACCGCTCGCCGGACTTGACGGTGCCCTGGTAGTCGATGGGGCCCGTGGAGAGGATCTCGAAGCCGGACGCCTGCAGCTCGCGCTGAAGCGTCCCCTCCTCCCGGACCGCCGGCAGCGGGACGCGGTCGAAGACGAAGCCGAACTTGGTCGCCGGCTCGCCGTCACCGCCGAGCTGCTTGAGGATGAAGTCCCGGCTGGCGGGGCCGAGTTCGTAGAAGAACGCTCCGCCGGTGCTGCCGGCCAGGTGGGTCAGCGAGGCGACGGCGAGCTTCAGCTCGTCGGGCGTGAAGGGGTGCAGCACCGTCCGCACGTACAGGTTGGCGTCCCCGATGCGGTCGTGCAGCGCGGCGGCCTGTTCGGGCTTGAGCAGGTCGAGCTGCTCGTAGGTGGCGCCGGTGGCGCCGTGGTGCTTCCGGGCGCGCTCCACGGCGCTGGGCGCCACGTCCACGCCCATGACCCGGTCGAAGTGCTGCCCGATGGCCGCGGTCTGGGCGCCGTCGCCGCAGCCCACGTCGATGACGGGCAGCGCGGGGTCGAGCACACTGCCGAACAGGTGGAGGTGCGCGTGGGCGACGTAGGTGGGGTCCACATCCCAGGGTGAGGTCCCCGGTCCCTGGGGAAGGTCGGTCCAGAAACGGTCCCACATGGCCTCGAAACGACTCACTTGTCTCCCTCTCGATGTGCGGTGACTGCATACGGGAAGGTGCCCCGCGTCTCCTCGGGAACGAGGCGGCGTGGGGCGGGCCGAGCCTTGGAGCAGCGAATACGCCGGTGCCCTGGGCCGTCCGGTCCAGACGGGTGAGACACCGGAGGAACCTCGTCGCCCGGCGGTCAGGCGGCCGGAGTGCGGGCCGGGCCGCGGGGATCTCCGAAGAAACCGGCGCCGGCCGCCGCACGCGACGACGGCACCGGTTTTCAGGGAACGGCGGTCCGGCGACTGATGGGTTCTTGCACCTGTACGGGAAGCTCGGCGCGGATGGCGGTCCGCCTTCACATACGAAGACGGGGTGCGACCGGAATCCGGCCTTTCCTTTTGCGACTTCCGTGCGTCACACGGAGTTCGCCGTGAATGACGTGCTGGGTACCGCCGGGAAGAACGAATGCATCCGGGCAAGTGTAACCGTCCGCCCCGTGGAACGCATCGGTATCACCCCGCCGCAATGCAAGCAGTCTCAAATTCGTCTGCTCGTTCACGTGCTCGGGGCCTTGCGGGCCGATATGGGTGCGGCTGGCGGAGGAAGGCGCCCCCTGGCGGCCCCGGGCCCCTGGGCAAAGGCCGGGAAGCGCACGAGTCCGCCGTCCGCCCGTCGGGAATGGCTTCTGCGGGGAGTCTGCTTCGCGGCAATGGCGCCAGTTTTCCTCAACGTCCGGGAGTTGCGGATTGAGCCCGACAGCGGAAGACCGGACCGACCGCACTTTCGGCCAAGATCACCCTTCCGGGCGGGGCTTTTGGCGGGTGCCTGTGTATTCGGTAGCCATAATCCGTTTTATGGCTCCGGAGCTGGGGGTGCTGAGCACCGAAGTCGCCCGGCATATTTTAGGTGGGGTATCCGGTTTTTATCGAGGGGCCGGTTCGCTTTTTCTGCCGGGAGAAGACGGACGCCGCCCCGGAACCGCCCCTCCGCGTGTGAGGGAGGGCGCACCCGGTCGGGCCACCGCCGGACGGCCCGGGGTGCGGGCTCGGCCGCGACCTGTGTCCGGCAGGGGGCGCCCCGGGCACGGCGAAGCCCCCGCCCGGGCCGTACGGCGGTGGCCCGGGCGGGGGCCGTGTCGACCGGTCGGTCAGGAGAAGACGGCGGCCCAGGTGGCCGGGCCGACGATGCCGTCCGCCGTCAGGCCCTTGTCCGCCTGGAAGTCGCGGCACGCCGCGTCGGAGCCGGCTCCGTACTGGCCGTCGACGGACAGCGCGTACCCGAACCGCTGGTTCATCTGGTACTGCCAGGTCGCCACGCTCGCGTGCACGAACGTCGGGGGCTGCCGGAAGCTCACCCCGGGGTACGGCAGCGGTCCGCCGCCGGGGTTCACCTCACCGCTGAGGACCCTCGCGTAGAGGGCGCCGGGGCAGTCCGTCGAATGGTGGTCGCGGTGTCCGGTGATGGCGCGGGCCGCACCGCCCGACACCCTCAGCCGGTTGACGGCGTACCGGATCGCGTCGATCAGCTGCGGGGTGATCGTGTCGTAGGTGCTGCTGGTGCCGCCGGTGAGAGCGCAGACCGCGTACCAGTCGTCGTTGCCCTGCGTGGTGCCCTGGGCGGCGGTACGGACGTTCTCGCCCCGCCCCTGGAAGACGTAGCCGTGCACGCAGGCGAGGTGGCTGTAGGCGATGTCCGACCAGCCGTTGCTGTCCATGTGGTAGTTCTGGATGCCCCGCACCTGGGCGGCGCAGTCCGCGTGATCGGCCTTGGCGACCTTGACCCCGTCGACGTGATGCACGACGACACCGCCCTGCGAGGGGGTGATGTTGCTGCTCACGTCGAGGGGTGTGCGGGCGCCCCACTGGGAGCGGGAGACGAAGGTGGCCATCAGCCGCGCCCTCCCCGGCTCACGGCGCAGCCCACCGTGGCGTTGAGGGGCTCCGCGTGCGCGCTGCGGGCCGCATCGGGCGCGTAGCGGGCGGCGGGGTGACGGGGGTGGGTGACCAGGGGCAGTTCCCGGGGCGGCGCCGGGACGGCGGCGGCCGCGGCGGCGGTTCCGGAACATATGACGGGCAGCGCGAGCGCGGAGCCGGCCGCGGCCAGCAGAGCGGCGCGGCGAGACGGGCCGTGACTCAAGGGGCCTCCAGGTGACAGCGTGGTGACGGTGCATTGTCAGGAACCCGACAACGCACCGTCAAGACGCGCCGTGAAGACACATCGGGCCCGGCCCGCCGTGTCCGGAGAACACGGTGCTGAACCGGCCGCCCCCGGTCATGCCGGGGTGGCGTCGGCCGGGCCCTCGCATGCCCGCCAACCGACCGGCCCGGCCTCACGCACCGAAGAGCTGCGTCCAGTACGTGCCCGACCGGCCGCCGCCCGCGAAGCCCACACCGATGTGGGTGAAGGCGGGCCGGAGGATGTTCGCCCGGTGGCCCGGACTGTTCATCCAGCCGCGCACCACCTCGGCGGGGGAGCGCTGGCCGCAGGCGATGTTCTCGCCGATGGTGCGCCGTGAGGAGCCCGCTGCGGCGGCCCGGTCCCAGGGGTGGCTGCCGTCGGGGGAGGTGTGGGAGTAGAAGTCGCGGGCCACCATGTCGGCGCTGTGCGCCTGCGCGGCCGTCGTCAGGTGCGGGTCGAGGGCCAGCGGCGGCAGTCCGGCCGCGGCGCGCTCACGGTTGGTGAGGCCGACGACGTCGGCCACCGTCGCGCGCAGCC
>DASTDN010000510.1:0-21559 GCA_035710365.1 Streptomyces sp.
GACGCAGGCCCTCCCGGTTCGCCCGGGCTGTCCCTAGCCTGGGGTGATGGGTGAGGACGGACGGCTCAGGGCCGTCGTGGCGCTGGCGCAGGGCATGGCCGCCGCGCACACCGAGCGGGAGGCGTGGCGGGCGGCGGCCGCCGGCGCCTGCGACGCGCTGGGCGGGAACTTCGCCGCGCTCTCGGTGTGGGAGCGCGACCTGGGCCGGCTGCGGGTCCTCGTCAACGTCGGGCAGCGCGCGGCGGGCGAGGAGGAGTTCCCGCCGGACGAGACGTATCCCGTGCACCAGTTCCCGGAGATCACCGAGTTCCTGCACGAGCGGTGGGTGCGGGGCGGGGAGCCCGACGCCTGGGTGGAGACGGTCGGGGGACCGGCGGCCGACGGGCACCCCGGGTACGTCCACGAGCGCGTCGCCGCGCTGCGCCGCCGGGGCCGGGGCTGCTGCGTCGTCGCGCCGATCGTGCTGCGGGGCCTGGCCTGGGGCGAGCTGTATGTGGCGCGGCCGACGGGCGAACCGGTCTTCGAGCGGTCCGACGCCGACTTCGCGACGGTCCTGGCGTCCGTCGTCGCCGCCGGGATCGCGCAGACCGAGCGGATCGAGGAGGCCCGGCGGCTGGCGTTCACCGACGCGCTCACCGGGCTCGCCAACCGCCGCGCCGTCGACGTGCGCCTGGAGGAGGCGATCGAGCGGCACCGCGTGGACGGCGTGGCCGTCAGCCTCGTCGTGTGCGACCTGAACGGCCTCAAGCGGGTCAACGACACCCACGGGCACGCCGTCGGCGACCGCCTGCTGGAGCGCTTCGGGTCGGTGCTGTCGCTGTGCGGGGCGATACTGCCGGGCGCGCTCGCGGCCCGGCTCGGCGGCGACGAGTTCTGCCTGCTCGCGGTCGGGCCGCCTGCCGACGAGGTCGTGGAGGTGGCCGGTGAGCTGTGCCGCCGCGCCGCCGCCCTGGACCTCGGCGAGGGCGTGGCCTGCGGGGTCGCCTCCACCGAGGACGCGATCGGGGAGGTGGGATCGGCCCGTCGGCTGTTCCGGCTCGCGGACGCCGCCCAGTACCGGGCCAAGGCCGTACGCGCCGCCCGGCCCGTCGTCGCCGGGCGGCAGGGGCCCCAGGACCCCGTGGTCCGGCTCGCCGACTCGCCCTCCCGCGAGCCGGACGGCGAACGCCGCCGCTTCCGGGGCCGCCACGCGCCCACCGAATGAGGGCCGGGGGGTAAGGGGCGGACCCCGCCTCCAGTAGTGACAGTTTCGAATTCACTGCGTACGCTCCTGAATATGGATATGCACACTGTGGTGGTGGGGACCTCCGGCGTCACCGCGTCGGACGTGCTCGCCGTGGCGCGCGGCGGTGCCCGCATCGAGCTGTCGCCCGAGGCCGTGACCGCGCTCGCCGCGGCCCGCGAGACCGTGGACGCCCTGGCGGCCCGGCCCGAACCGGTCTACGGGGTGAGCACCGGCTTCGGCGCCCTCGCGACCCGGCACATCAGCCCCGCCCTGCGCGCCCGACTGCAGCGCAACATCGTCCGCTCGCACGCCGCCGGCATGGGCCCGCGCGTCGAACGGGAAGTCGTCCGGGCCCTGATGTTCCTGCGGCTCAAGACCGTCTGCTCCGGACACACCGGCGTACGCCCCGAGGTCGCTCAGACCATGGCCGACGTCCTCAACGCGGGCATCACCCCGGTCGTGCACGAGTACGGCTCACTCGGCTGCTCCGGCGACCTCGCGCCGCTGTCCCACTGCGCGCTCACCCTGATGGGCGAGGGCGACGCCGAGGGCCCCGACGGGGCGGTGCTCCCCGCCGCCGACCTGCTCGCCGGGCACGGCATCCGCCCGGTCGAACTCCGCGAGAAGGAGGGCCTGGCGCTCCTCAACGGCACCGACGGCATGCTCGGCATGCTGATCATGGCCCTCGCCGACCTGGAGACGCTGTACCGCTCCGCCGACGTCACGGCCGCCCTGACGCTGGAGGCGCTGCTCGGCACCGACAAGGTCCTCGCCCCCGAGCTGCACGCGATCCGGCCGCACCCCGGCCAGGCCGCCAGCGCCGCCAACATGGCCGCGGTACTGGCGGGATCCGGACTGACGGGGCATCACCAGGACGACGCGCCGCGCGTCCAGGACGCGTACTCGGTGCGGTGCGCCCCGCAGGTCGCGGGCGCCGGGCGGGACACCATGGCGCACGCCCGGCTGGTCGCCGAGCGGGAACTGGCCGCGGCGGTCGACAACCCGGTGGTGCTGCCGGACGGCCGGGTGGAGTCCAACGGCAACTTCCACGGCGCCCCCGTCGCCTACGTCCTCGACTTCCTCGCGGTCGCCGCCGCCGACCTCGGCTCCATCGCCGAACGGCGCACCGACCGCCTGCTGGACAAGAACCGCAGCCACGGCCTGCCGCCGTTCCTCGCCGACGACGCGGGCGTGGACTCCGGCCTGATGATCGCGCAGTACACGCAGGCGGCCCTGGTGAGCGAGCTGAAGCGGCTCGCCGTACCGGCCTCCGCCGACTCCATCCCGTCGTCCGCGATGCAGGAGGACCACGTGTCCATGGGCTGGTCGGCGGCCCGCAAGCTGCGCACGGCGGTGGACAACCTCACGCGCGTCCTCGCCATCGAGCTGTACGCGGCGACGCGCGCGCTTCAGCTCCGCGAGGGCCTCACCCCGGCCCCGGCCTCGCGGGCCGTCATCGAGGCGGCACGCGGCGCGGGCATACAGGGCCCCGGCCCGGACCGCTTCCTGTCCCCGGACCTGGCCGCGGCGGAGACGTTCGTACGGGAGGGACGGCTCGTGGCGGCGGCGGAGACGGTGACGGGGCCGTTGCGCTAGCCGACGCGCACGTGCCCCGGCGGTGCCCCGTCACGTCCCGTGGCGGGGCACCGGCCGTGTCCGGGCAGGGGCCGGCGGGCGCGGGCCCGGCCCACGGCCCGTCAGAAACCGAGGCGGTCGCGGCGCACCGAGTACACGACGAAACCCGCGCCGAGGGTGAGGAACAGCGTGCCGCCGACGAGGTAGGGCGTGCTGTCGAAACTGCCGGTGTCGGCCAGCCGGACCTGCTCGGTGACCCCGTCCGCCGACTGCGTCGCCCCCGCCGTGTCCGTCGGCCCGGTGGTTCCCGTCGTGTCCGCCGAGGCGATTCGCACCCGCGCCGGACTCCGGGGCCCGCCCCGGGGGGCGGTACTCGCCGCCGACTCCGCTCTGCCCCGGTCGTCCACGGACGCGTTCGCGGACGGTACGAACCACAGGGCTCCCAGCAGGACGCCCGCGGCGGTGGCGGTCAGCAACGATCGGCGAGCGGATGACACGGAAAATCGATCCCCTTGTGACGCTGGCGAATTGGCCGTGCGGGGCGATATTAGCGGGAGCCGTGCACGGGTGTTGAGGGGCGTGGGGCCTTCGGACGGCGGGCCGTCCGGCAGTCCGGGCGGGGCGTCCCCGGCCCCTCCCCGGTATGTCCCGGGCCCTTCCCGGGCCCGCGGCTTCGGCCCGCCCGGGCGTACCGGGCGCACACGCCGGGAGGTCGTGGCGGTCCCGGGGCCCTCGGGCCGTACGCTCCGGGAATGAGTACTGAAGAGGCATCGCGCTTCGTGCGCGTGCGTGTGGAGCTTGTGCTGGAGGTCGAGGACGGGGCCGCCGTGACCGGGGCCGCGCTCACCCGGATCGCCGGGGACCCCGGCATGCCCGCGGGGGAGCGCGTGCACGCCGAGCGCGCTGTGACGGAAGACACCGCGGAGGCCCTCGCGCAGCTCATCGATCCGTTCGACCTGGTCAGTGAGGTACCGGGGGTGGAGTTGCAGCAGGCCTCCTGGAGCAGCGAGCGGATCGACTACGACCCTGATTCGCCCGACTGGGACCTGGACGACGATGATGACGCGGACGGCGACGAGGAGGAGGCCGTCGGCTGACGGCACGTGGGAAAATCGTGACCCCGTGCGGCAACCGGCACCCGGGGTTCGGTCGTCTCAAGGGGCGCACGGACCGACCCCGGCATGCACTCGCCTCAGGCGACGTGGTGTGCCCCACACATCAGGGGAATGTGGAACGGGATGAACCGGCCGTAGCGTTGAAAGTTCTGGCGGGGAGTCTCGGGGTCATCGGGATTCGGCAACGATGGAGAAGCGTGTGAAGACGGACAGTAAGCGGCGCAGGGGCCTCACGGTCGCGTCCGCACTGCTCGGCGGGGTACTGGTGCTCACGGCCTGCTCCGGCGACGGGGACACGGGGGCGGGCGACGAGGGCAAGGGCGGTGACGCCTCCCAGGCCAAGGTGGACGAGGCGGCGGCCGAGAAGAGCTCCGAGGCGCAGATCAAGATCACGCCCAAGGACGGCTCCAGCAACGCCTCGATCAACAACTCCGCCACCGTCACCGTGAGCAAGGGCACGCTCACCGAGGTCGCGATGACCACGTCGGAGGGCGCGACGGTCGCCGGCCAGATATCTGCCGACAAGAAGAGCTGGAAGCCCACCGGCCAACTGGAGCGCGCCACCACCTACAAGCTCGCCGCCACCGCGAAGGACTCCGAGGGACTGGAGGCCCACGAGAACGCGTCGTTCACGACGGTCTCCCCGGCCAACAGCTTCATCGGCAACTTCACCCCGGACAACGGCACGACCGTCGGCGTGGGCATGCCCGTGTCGATCAGCTTCGACAAGGCGATCACCAACAAGGCCGCCGTCCAGAAGGGCATCACGGTCAGCGCCGGCAGCGGCCAGGAGGTCGCCTGCCACTGGTTCAACGCCAACCGCATGGACTGCCGCCCCGAGAACTACTGGCAGGAGAACCAGACCGTCACCCTCAAGCTCGCCCTGGACGGCGTCGAGGGTGCCGAGGGCGTCTACGGCGTCCAGCAGAAGACGGTCACCTTCACCATCGGCCGCAACCAGGTGTCGTACGTCGACGCGAAGACCAAGCAGATGAAGGTCACGCAGGACGGCAAGACGGTCCGGACGATCCCGATCTCCGCGGGCTCGCCCGAGAACAAGACGTACGAGGGCCAGATGGTGATCTCCGAGAAGTTCAAGGAGACCCGGATGAACGGCGCCACGGTCGGCTTCACCGACGACGACGGCAAGGGCGAGTACGACATCAAGGACGTGCCGCACGCCATGCGCCTGACCGGCTCGGGCACCTTCATCCACGGCAACTACTGGGGCGGTCCGGGCGTCTTCGGCAACGTCAACACCAGCCACGGCTGTGTCGGCCTGCAGGACGCCAAGGGCGCGAAGGACCCGAACACGCCGGGCGCCTGGTTCTACAACAACACGATCCTCGGTGACGTGGTCGTGGTGCAGAACACCGGCGACAAGACCGTCGCCCCGGACAACGGCCTCAACGGCTGGAACATGAGCTGGGACCAGTGGAAGGCGGGCTCGGCGGCCTGACGCCCCGTCTCCTCTTCCGCTCTGCCGATGCCGCCCCGGTGACTCCGGGGCGGCATTGGCGTCTTCGTGCCCGAGCGTCGTGACGGAACGCGGGGGGAGTCGGCCGCGGGGCGGTTTCCTCGGCCAGGGGCCGGCCAGGGGCCGGCAGGAACCGGCCAGGGCCAGCCAGGACCGGCCGAGGGGGCCGTTCCTCGGGCGGTCGCGGTCCTTCCGCGGTCCTTCCGCAGTCGTCCTCGGCCGTTCCCCGGCCGTTCTCCGGCTGGTCCGGGGCGGCGGGGTCCGTGGTCGGTCTTTGGCCGGTCCGGGTCGGTCTGTGGCCGGTCCCAGGGTCGGTCAGCGGTCTTGGCGGCCGGTCCTGGGGCCGGTCAGTGGTTCGTCCGCGGTCGTTCTGCGGTCGTTCCGCGGTCGCTCCGTGGTGCGTCTGCGCGGCTCGACCGTGGACCTCACGTTCGACCGGCTCCCCGCGAAGCGGTCAGTCCACGGTCAGGACGTCACGGGTGGCGTCCGTCCGGCCCGCGGGCGCGAACCCGAAGTTGCCCTCGACCTCGGACCGTTCGGCCGAGTTCGGGTATGGGTTCGTGCAGGAGACACCGGCGCTGGAACCCGACATCAGGCTGGAGCACGGGCCGGGCTTCATGTCCGGCAGGCCCAGGATGTGGCCGAGTTCGTGCGACGAGATCCGTACGGTGTTGTAGCCCTGGTCGACGGCCTCCCGCCCGATCCAGACGGTTCCGTGGCCGAGCGAGGTGGTCAGCGCGCGGGGCCAGCCGTCGTCGGCGAGGATGCGGATGTCCGCGGTCTGCCCGGAGGACACCGGAACCAGTTCGACGTTGGCGACGCTCTCGTTCCAGATGGCGGCACCCCGGTCGACGGCCGTCCGGAATTCCGCCGAGGCGCTGGCGTCGTAGGTGACGACACGGGCTGCGGCGATGTGGTCGTCCGGGGCGTCCGTACCGGCGTAGGCCTGGCCACCGACGAGGGTGAGGGCTGCGGTCAGGGCGGCGGCGAGGCCATGGGCGAAGGCGCGTGAGGGCATGGTCGACCTCCTGTGGGGGAAGGTGGGCGTGTGCATGTCACATGCTGCGGGACTTCACTGCCCAAGCCCGGAGAAGGTCAATCCAGCAATCGGGAACTTGTTGGGGTGCCGGCCCGTCAAGGGCCCGTCGTTCCCCCCGGCTCGGGCACCCTTTCGGGCCGGCCCCGCCTCAGCCTGCCGGCCCCGCCTCAGCCTGCCGGCCCCGCCTCGGCCTGCCGGTCCCGGTCCTGGGCCTGTCCGGTCCCGTACCGGTACTGTCCGGGCCCCGTGCGGTTCCCCCGGGGCCTGCGCGGCCCCTTCCCGGCCCTCCATGCCCCCGCGTGGGCCTACGCGGGCCCCTCCCGGTGGGTGCCGCTGCCCGCCCGGGTCGCGTCCGCGCCCCAGCTCGCCAGCAGGCGCAGCGCCTCCGCCGACGGGGAACCCGGCTCGGCGTGATACGTCACCAGCGACTGCCCGGAGCCGTCGGGCATGCGGAACGACTCGAAGTGCAGCGTCAGCTCACCCACCAGCGGATGCCGCAGCCGCTTCACGCCGTGGCTCTTCTCCTTGACGTCGTGCATGGTCCACAGCTGGCGGAACTCCTCGCTCTTGACGGACAGTTCGCCCACCAGCGAGGACAGCCGCGGATCGTCCGGATGGCAGCCCGCGTCCATGCGCAGAAAGCTGACCATGTCGGTCGCCTTCTGCTCCCACTCCACGTACAGCTCCCGGTACTCCGGCTTCAGGAACACCAGCCGCGCCCAGTTCCGCTCCTGCGCCGGAAGCAGCGACCAGTCGCCGAAGACGGCCGCGGCCATGCTGTTCCAGGCGAGGATGTCCGAACGCCGCCCGGTGATGTACGCGGGCACCCCGTCGAACGAGTCGAGCAGTTGCCGCAGCGCCACCCGCACCTGCTGGGTCGGCGCCGCCGGCCGCTTCTTGTGCTGCTTCGGCTTCGCCAGATGCGTCAGGTGCGCGTGCTCGGCGTCGCTCAGCCTCAGCGCGCGGGCGATCGCGTCCAGGACCTCCGCCGACACGTTCCGCCCGTTGCCCTGCTCCAGGCGCGTGTAGTACGCCACGGACACCCCGGCGAGCTGCGCCAGCTCCTCGCGGCGCAGCCCCGGCACGCGGCGCTGCCGTCCGTAGTGCGCGAGCCCCACGTCCTCCGGCTGGAGCCGGGCCCGCCGCGTGCGCAGGAACTCGCTGAGCTCGGCACGCCGGTCCAGGCCGCCGCCGGACTCCGGTGCGGGTTCGGGCTGCATGTCCATGTGTCCAGTATTCCCGGTCCTACGAACGGGAGCCTGACCCCGCCAGTGGTACGCACGCCGAACGTACGCAGAACCATGGCCTGGGCGGATGCCCCGGCCGTCGGGCACGCTGGACATCGTGCCCGGACGGAACGGAACGCAGCAGAAGGCAGCCGGGCACCCGACCTCTTAGGAGAACCTCGGCATGACCACTGTCGCCGCGTACGCCGCACCCGCCGCGAAGGCTCCGCTGGAGCGCACCACCATCGAGCGCCGGCCGGTCGGTGAGTTCGATGTGCTGATCGACATCAAGTTCGCCGGAATCTGCCACTCCGACATCCACCAGGCCCGGGAGGGCTGGGGCGAGGCGATCTTCCCGATGGTCCCCGGCCACGAGATAGCCGGAGTCGTCTCCGAGGTCGGCCCCGGCGTCACCCGGTTCGCCGTCGGCGACCGCGTGGGCGTCGGCTGCATGGTCGACTCCTGCCGCGAGTGCGACAACTGCCGGGCCGGCCTGGAGCAGTACTGCACGGGTGGCGGCATGACCGGCACGTACAACGCCGTCGGCAAGGACGGCGAGCCCACCTACGGCGGCTACTCGCAGAAGATCGTCGTGGACGAGAACTACGTCGTCCGCATCCCCGACGGCCTGGCACTCGACGAGGCCGCGCCGCTGCTGTGCGCCGGTATCACCCTGTACTCCCCGCTGCGGCACTGGAACGCCGGCCCCGGCAAGAAGGTCGCGATCGTGGGTCTGGGCGGCCTCGGCCACATGGGCGTCAAGATCGCGCACGCACTGGGCGCCGAGGTCACGGTCCTCTCCCAGTCGCTGCGCAAGAAGGACGACGGACTGAAGCTGGGCGCCGACCACTACTACGCCACCAGCGACCCGGCCACGTTCGAGCGGCTCGCGGGCACCTTCGACCTGATCGTCTCCACGGTCTCGGCGCCGCTGGACTTCGGCGCGTACCTCTCGCTGCTGAGGACGGACGGCGCGGTGGTGAACGTCGGTGCCCCCGAGGAGCCCGTCTCCCTCAACCTGTTCTCGCTGATCGGCGGCCGCAAGACCCTCGCCGGCTCCGGCATCGGCGGGATACGCGAGACGCAGGAGATGCTCGACTTCTGCGCGGAGCACGGCATCGGCGCGGAGATCGAACTGATCGGCGCGGACGCGATCAACGACGCGTACGAGCGCGTCCTGGCCAGCGACGTCCGCTACCGGTTCGTGATCGACACGGCGACGATCTGATGATCTGACACTCTGACGCCGGGTGCCGCTGCCCGGCCTCGCCCTGCCCGGTCCGGCCTTGCCCTGCCTTGCTCGGTCCGCACGCCGATCGCGTGGTCGGCGTGCGGGTGCGTGCGGATATATCCGGATGCTTGCGGTGTGTCTCTTTGCCCGTGGCCGTGTACGTGTGGGTACGTGGATATGTCGGCCGTGCGTGCGCAGGGCGTGTGCCGGCCGTGCGCGCGTCGGCCGGGTGTCCGTCGGCCGTGCGTGCGGGACGTGCGCGGGTCGCGTGGTGCGTGTACGGGGTCGATCCGCTGACCGGGCTGGCGGTGGGGGCCCGTCCGGCTTCGGGCTACTCGGCGGGCCCCTCGGGTGTCCCCGGCGCGCTCGCCGCTGCGGGGGCGGGTTCGCCGAGCTGCTCCCGTACGTAGTTCCAGACGACCGCGACGCCCGCCGCGACCGGCACCGCGAGGAAGCTGCCGACGATGCCGGCGAGGCTGCCGCCCAGCGTGACGGCCAGCAGGATCACGGCCGCGTGGAGGCCGAGCCCCCGGCTCTGGATCATGGGCTGGAAGACGTTGCCCTCCAACTGCTGCACCACCACGATGACGGCCAGGACGAGCAGCGCGTCCGTCAGCCCGTTGGAGACCAGCGCGATGAGGACGGCGACGAGCCCGGCGAACAGCGCACCGATGATCGGCACGAACGCGGCGACGAACGTCAGCACCGACAGCGGCAGCACCAGCGGCACGTCGAGCACCCACAGGCCGAGCCCGATCAGCACGGCGTCGATCAGCCCGACGGCCGCCTGCGAGCGCACGAACGCGCCCAGCGTGTCCCAGCCGCGCGAGGCCACGACCGGGACGTCGGTGGCGAGCCGGCCCGGCAGTTGACGCGCGAGCCACGGCAGGAACCGCGGTCCGTCCTTCAGGAAGAAGAACATCAGGAAGAGCGCCAGCACGGCGGTGACGATCCCGTCGACGACGGTGCCGACGCCCTTGACGACAGTGCCGACCATGCTGCCCAGCCCGTCCTGGGCGCGCGCCACCGCCTGGTCGAAGGCCTTGTCGATCTCGGCGTCCCCGATGTTCAACGGCGGCCCGGCGGCCCACTCGCGCAGCTTCTGGATGCCGTCGACCACCCCGTCGGTCAGCTCACCGGACTGCGACGCCACCGGTACGGCGATCAGTGCCACCACACCCGCGGTGGCCGCGAGGAACAGCACCGTCACGACCGACGCGGCGAGCGCGGCCGGCCATCCGTGCCGCCGCAGGAACCGCGTGACGGGCCAGGTCAGCGTGGTCATCAGCAGCGCGACGACGAGCGGCCACACGATCGACCACATCCGCCCCATGAGCCACAGAACCACTGCCACCATCACCAGCACGAGCAGCAATTCCCCGGACACCCGCGCGGACGTACGCAGCGCGGAACGGGTCTTCGTGGAACTCAACATCGCAGTCACGCAAGCACCCTACGGCCCCGGGTCCGGCACGACACCGCCGCCCGTGCCCCGACGCCGTCCCCGGCGGCCCGCCCCGCCAACCGGCCCCCCGGGATCGCCAGTTGCCCGGCACGCCGTCGACAACGGGCCCGCCGGTGGCGCAGCAGACACCGGTCCCGCCGAGCCCGTGCCGCTGTGTGGCCATGCCCGACGGGCCCGCAAGGCCGAAGAGCGGGGTGCTCGCCTGTGGGGCACCGGCCCGGGTCCGGCTGGAGCCGAGCATGGTCCGTCGACCGGGGTCGCTCACTCAGCGCCGTCAAGAATCCCGGTCATGTGGCCGGTGCCGGGACGAGCAGCGAGCTGGTACGGGCTGTGGTGTCCCGCACGAGGGCACGGGCACGGCGCAGGCGGGGGCACCGACGCGATCGAGTCACCCGCCGAGCTGCCATGGCCGCGCCCGAATCCAATGACGCGTGCCCGCCGGCTCCTGGGCCAGGCCACCGCGCACCGGTTCCGCCTGGGATTCGGCAGGTCTGGTCCTGGGTCCTCAGCCGGCGCCGAACCAGGCACCCAGGGTGAAGACCGCGCCAGGGATCACGAGGTACTTCACCAAGCGCCACCGCCACGCCCCTGTGGGAGGGAACTCGTTGATCACCTCGACGTCGGGGAGCCCGGAGATCACGTCCACGCTGCGGCGCGCGTAACCATTTTTGAGTACCGCGATCGAGAGCGTGTAGTGGCTGGGAATGAAGCCTTGTCCGATGCACACGTCATTGCCTTCGACGGTCACGCCGGGGATGGCTCGCCCTCGGGGGCTGCTGGCGACACCGAGTACGGAAACCGCCTCTGAGGAGAGGCGGACGCGCAGGTCGTGCCCGTTCCCTATGGGGACGTCCTTGTTTCCCCGGTTCGTCACCTCGATGCGTGTGATGTGGGGGCGGATGAGTGCCCGGTTTCCATACGTGATGGACAGGCTGTTCCAGTCCCAGCTCTCCGAGTTGGGCATCATGGCCTCGTCCGTGTGCGCGGCGACGTACAGCCGCAAGCGGGGGTGCGCTGCCCGCCACGCCGCGCGTGCGCCGATGAGAGCACCGATGAACGCCAGGATCCCCATGGCGACGACCCAGAGATTGGCGTTGCTCAGCCAGGCTGGCGCGCTGATGACCATGGCGAGGATTAAAGCCGCCCGGCCGGGCTGAGGGCAAAGGGACTGACGGACACCGCCGGTTCGACGAGGGTCCGTGTCCTCAGAGGTGGGGCGCGACGCTGGTCGGGCAGGCCGCCCCGGCGGTCGTCTCGGGCGGGTCACGCAGATCGACCCCGGTCCCGCCCCTCCCGCAGTACCCCGTCGGGTACGTGTCCAGGTACTGCTGGTGCTCGGCCCGTGCCGGATAGAAGGGGTGGTGTCCGGCGGGCTGGATCGCGGTGGTGATGCGGCCGTACCCGGCGGCGGTCAGGGCCTGCTGGTAGGTTTCCCGGCTTCGCTCGGCGGCCTGCCGCTGGGCGGGGGAGTGCGTGAAGAGGATGGACCGGACGTGGGTGCCGACGTCGTTGCCCTGGCGGAAGCCCTGCGTGGGGTCGTGCGACTCCCAGAACAGGCGCAGGAGACGTTCGTAGGAGATCTTCGCGGGGTCGAACACCACCCGCACGGTCTCCGCGTGCCCCGTCAGCCCGCTGCGTATCTCGTCGTCCACCGGGTGGGGTGTATGGCCGCCCTGGAAGCCGACGAGTGTTGTCCAGATGCCGCCCGGGAGCTGCCAGAACCTGCGCTCCGCGCCCCAGAAACAGCCGAGGGCGAAGTCGGCGACCTCATGGCCCTCGGGGTAGGGGCCGAGGAGAGGCGTGCCGAGAACCGTGTGCCTCTCGGGTACCCGGTGGGCCGGGGCGGACCGGCCCGGCGGGGCCTCCTCCGCTGTGGGCAGACGCAGCTCACGCCCGTGTGCGTACGGCATGGACATCCCCTCGTTCCGTGTGACCGTGACCGTGACCGTCGGCTCGCCGTCTCCCGCGGCGGCCGTTGGATCGTCGCTCGCTCTGGCGTGGCTTTCAGCGGTGGCTTTCAGAGGTCGGGCAAGGACGGGGCGCGGACCCGGGAGACGGGTGGCCGCCCGCTCACCGGTCCGCCGCGTCCGGTGCCGGTGCGAGGCCCGTCGGGCAGGACACCCCCCAGTTCGTCTCGAAGGGGTCGCCCAGCTTGACGCCCGTCCCGCCGATTCCGCAGTACCCCGCCGGGTTCTTGTCCAGGTACTGCTGGTGGTACGCCTCCGCCGGGTGGAAGGTGCGGCCCTCCGCCGGGAGGATCTCGGTGGTGATCGTGCCGTGGCCCGCTGCCGTCAGGACCTGCTGGTAGGCCTCCCGGGACGCCTCGGCGACGGCCGCCTGCTCCGGGGAGTGGGTGTAGATCGCCGAACGGTACTGCGTACCCACGTCGTTGCCCTGGCGGAAACCCTGCGTCGGGTTGTGGGACTCCCAGAACGTCGTCAGCAACTGTCCGTACGACGTGACCTGCGGGTCGTACGCCACCCGCACGACCTCCGTGTGACCGGTGAGACCCGAGCAGACCTCTTCGTACGTCGGGTTCTGCGTGTAGCCGCCCTGGTAGCCGACCAGCGTCGTCCACACACCCGCCGGGAGCTGCCAGAACTTGCGCTCGGCGCCCCAGAAGCAGCCCATGCCGAAGTCGGCGATTTCCACGCCCTCGGGGTAGGGGCCGAGGAGCGGGTTGCCGAGGACCGTGTGGCGGTCGGGGACCGTGAACGCCGGCTCCGGGCGACCGGTGAGCGCCTGCTCGGGCGTCGGCAACTGAGGCGTACGGCTGTTGAGGAACATGCGGTCTCCCACTCGGATCTGGGCGCCCCCGGGGGCGAGGGTTCAGGGCATCAATCGGAGAACGTGTGGCACCGGTACGGAATTCCGCATTCGGGCCGGTCTGCTTCCTTTGAGGAAGCGGGCGGGTCGAGCCAGGCCGGTCGCGTGTCGTTCGGGGCGGCCGGACATGGGATCGTTCGGGCCGTCGGGGTCGGCCGGGGCATGGGGTGGTTCGGGCCGTCCGGGGTCGGCCGGGTGGTCGGTGAGGCGGGGCGGGGTCGGTGGCTTCCCGGTGGTGCCGCAGGGCCCGGTACTGCCCCCCGGCTCAGTGCGGCAGCGTCGCGGGGTTCCCGCCGTTGGCCTCGTAGCCCGCCACCGCCAGCGCGCGGTACACCGCGAACTCCGCCGCCGGGTCTCTCGACAGCGTCCAGGGCAGGGCACCGACATGGCCGTCGATGTGCACGAGCTGGTCCATGGCCTCCGCCCAGCGCTCACTCCGCACCAGGAAGAACACCAGCAGGTGGCGGACGTGTGCCGCCATCGGGTCGTCCCGCCGCGCCGAGTGCACCGCGTGCAGTGCGCCGTGGATCGCCTTCGTCACGACCTCGCTCTGGTAGAACCCGCTGACCAGATTCACCTCCGGCAGGTGCTCGAAGACCGCGAACAGCGGCATCGCCGACAGCAGGGAACCCCGCGGGGCACGGGCGGCCGCGGCCTCCGCGAACTCGTGGGCCAGCTCGCGCGAGCCGTGCCACTTCTCGCACCAGTAGTGCAGCGCGGCCAGGTGCGCGCCCATGTGCGCCGGGGCCCGGTCCAGGATCTTCAGCCACAGTTGCTCGAACTCGGGCCGCGGATATCCGAGGCCGCGCGCGACGGACAGCTCGACGATGTACGGGACCGGGTCACCGGGCGCCAGCAGGGCCGCCTCGGCGCAGGCCGCTCTCGCCTCGTCCATGATGATCCGGAAGGCGTCCGTCCCCGGCGTCGCCGTCCGCCACGCCTGCTGCACCAGGAACTCGGCGTGCACCGCCGCGCCGCCCGCGTCCTTGGGGGCCTCGGCGCGCCACACCCGCAGCCACTGGCCGCCCGGCGACTCGCCGACCCCGCCCGGCCGCTGCTGGAGCTCCAGCGACGCGGCGCCCGCGAACGCCTGGACCCGCTGCCACCGCCGCTCGCCCTCCGCCTCCGTACCCGCGAGGAGCTGCCGCGCGGCCCGGTGGTCCTGGGATCGCTGTACCACGTCCAGGACGTCCAGGAGGTCCTGGTCGGGGCCGGGCATGCGGATGTCCAGCTCCTCCTCGCGGACGAAGCCGTAGTTCTCGGGGTCCGCGGCGTCCGGGTGGCCCGGGTGGACCTGCTCGATCCCGGCCCGCCCTCGCCTCAGGAACGGCACCAGCACGACGCCGAGCATCATCGCCGCCATCAGAACCCACAGAATGTCCATGGCTCAAGCGAACCAGACCGCCCCGAGAATTGGCCAACCTGGTGCCGGACCTGTGGACAACCACCTGTGGAAAACTCCTCCGGAGCCGGTCCGGAGGCCCCTGCCACAGGCGTGACGCGCCCGCACCGGCCTCTGCGCTCCCCGGCTGCGGACTCCACCGGCCACCGGCTCCTGCGGTCCCTGACTCGGCTCTTTTCCCGGCCCGTTGCTCCCGTGGTCCCGGGTCCCGGCCCCTTGCTCCCTTGCCCCCGTGGTCCCGGGTTCCGGGATGCCGCGGTCCCCGCGCCTCGCCGGGCGGGCCGGACACGCGGACCGTCCGGTCGGTTCCATTCCGTGAGCGGCCCACCGCCAATCCGGGCCCGGGCACACTACGCTCGGGTCGCATGAGCGACAGGCATATCAGTGAGCACTTCGAGACGCTCGCGATCCATGCGGGCAACACCGCCGACCCCATGACGGGCGCGGTCGTCCCTCCCATCTACCAGGTCTCGACCTACAAGCAGGACGGCGTGGGCGGACTGCGCGGCGGCTACGAGTACAGCCGCAGCGCCAACCCCACCAGGACCGCCCTCGAGGAGAACCTCGCCGCCCTGGAGGGCGGACGCCGGGGCCTCGCGTTCGCGTCCGGACTGGCGGCCGAGGACTGCCTGCTGCGTACGCTGCTCAGCCCCGGTGACCACGTGGTCATCCCGAACGACGCGTACGGCGGCACCTTCCGTCTGTTCGCGAAGGTCGTCTCCCGCTGGGGCGTGGAGTGGTCGGTCGCCGACACCTCCGACCCGGCCGCCGTGCGGGCCGCGATCACCCCGAAGACGAAGGTCGTGTGGGTGGAGACGCCCTCCAACCCGCTGCTCGGCATCACCGACATCGCCGCCGTCGCCCAGGTCTCCCACGACGCGGGCGCCCTGCTGGTCGTCGACAACACCTTCGCCACCCCCTACCTCCAGCAGCCGCTCTCCCTCGGCGCGGACGTCGTCGTCCACTCGCTGACGAAGTACATGGGCGGACACTCCGACGTCGTCGGCGGCGCGCTGATCGTCGGCGACGACGCCCTCGCCGAGGAACTCGTCTTCCACCAGAACGCCATGGGCGCGGTCGCCGGGCCCTTCGACTCGTGGCTGGTGCTGCGCGGCACGAAGACCCTCGCCGTCCGCATGGACCGGCACAGCGAGAACGCCGTGAAGGTCGTCGACATGCTGTCCCGGCACGCGCGCGTGACGCACGTTCTGTACCCGGGCCTGCCCGAGCACCCCGGTCACGAGGTCGCCGCCAAGCAGATGAAGTCGTTCGGCGGCATGGTGTCGTTCCGGGTCCGAGGCGGCGAGGAGGCGGCCGTCGAGGTGTGCAACCGCGCCAAGGTGTTCACGCTCGGCGAGTCCCTCGGCGGCGTGGAGTCGCTGATCGAACACCCCGGTCGCATGACGCACGCCTCGGTCGTCGGGTCGGCCCTGGAGGTGCCCGCCGACCTGGTGCGCCTGTCCGTCGGCATCGAGAACGCCGAGGACCTGCTGGCCGACCTCCAGCAGGCGCTCGGCTAGGGCCGTGGGCCCGGCGCGGGGTCCGGGCTCACCAGCCGGTCAGGGGTGGGGTCGTGTCGGACGGCGGCTCCACCCACGGCTCCGCCACCGTGGCCCACACCAGGAAGGCCACGGCCGCGGCGGCCAGCACCAGCCACAGCAGACGGTGCGCGAGTGCCCGCCGCCGCAGCACGCGCCTGCCGAGCCGCAGCGACTCCGGATACAGCTCCGGCGGCACGGGCGGCGGTGCCTGCTCCATGGCCCGCCGCGCGGCGGCCTGCCGGCTGCTCTCCTTCACACCCACCGCCTCCCGCCGCGGAACGGTCGTGTTTCCGGGTGGCTCATGACGGCGCCACCTTCGGGCCGCCGACCGCCTGCGCCGGGCCGCGCGGCGGGTGCAGCAGCCGTGTCGTCGCGCGGTCGCAGATCGCGCGGACACGGTCGGTGGACAGGCCGAGCAGGGCCGCGGTCTGCTCCTCTGCGACGTCCTCGTACAACCGCAGGACCAGGATGAGGCGTTCCTGAGGGGTGAGGCGGGCCAGCGGGCCGCCGGGGTCCGGCCGGCCACGGCCGGGACCGGCGTACGGGTGCCACGACCCGCGTGAGAAACGGGCGACCATGTGCCGGCGGGCCTCCTCGTAGGGGTCTGCGGCGCGCATGCGGTGCCAGCGCGCGTACGTGCGCGCGAGGGCGAGCGTCAGCAGGCGTCGCGCGCGCGGGTTGTCGTCCGCGGGCTCCGCGGTGAGGAGCGTCGCGGCGTGCAGCAGCCGTCCGCCCGCACCCGCGACGAACGCCTCGAACTCGTGGGCCCGGCGGGCGTCCTGGAACGCGTGCCGTTCTCGCACCGCGCCTCCCCGCTGAGGGCGATCTCTGTCGTGTCGGGATCCGGCCACGGCCGTGACGCGGACCCGTTCCCATATGAGGCCCGCGGCGGCCCCCCGGTCAAGAGCAGGGGACGGATCACGGGCCCGGGGACGTCGGCGGGTGCTCCGGGGCCCGGCGGCCGCTACGCGCGCGTGCGTGCGTGCGATCGAGATGAGACTCAGGAGGTGGGTGAGGGCTCCACACCGGGGATGTCGTGGCCGGTCATCCGGGCGGACAGCGCGCTGTTGAAGCGAGTGAGGAGTGCGCAGAACGCCTCGCGCTCCGCCGGGGCCCAGTCGTGCGTCAGTTCGGCCATCAGCCGGCGCCGGGAGGAGCGCACCTCGTCCAGCCGGGCCTGCCCGCGCGGGGACAACTGCAGGACCACGGCCCGCCCGTCCTCGGGGTGCGACGTGCGCTTGACGAGGCCGGTGTCCACGAGCGGGGCCACCTGCCGGGTGACCGTGGAGGAGTCGATCCCCATGCTCGCGGCGAGGGCCTTGACGCCCATGGGGCCTTCCTTGTCGAGCCGGTTGAGCAGCAGATACGCGGCGCGGTCCATGGAGTTGCGCACCTGTCCGACGCCGCCGAGCCGGGTCTGTTCGGCACGGCGGGCGAACAGTGCCACCTCGTGCTGCAGCGATTCGAGAAGACCGGTGTCACCGACGGTCGTCATGTCCATCGACATTTCAGGAGTGGGCATGGCCGGGGGCTCACTTCGTGGAGGGCTGCTGGTTGGGGGACAGGGTACGCGGACGGGGGGCGGGCTGTACCGGGCCTGCGGCATCCGGTTCCGCTCGTCGGTCACAGCGGCCGATTCCACCCTGAACTGCGATGCTGTTGGCATGGGCTACAGCACGGCTGACTCCTTGCGGGCCGTCACTCTGGACGACGTACGGGGTGCTCAGAAGAAGCTTTCGCGCGTCGTGAGGGTCACCGCGATGGAAGGCAGCAGGCACCTCTCCCAGATGGTGGGCGCCCCTGTCCACCTCAAGTGCGAGAACCTGCAACGGACGGGTTCGTTCAAGCTGCGCGGGGCTTATGTGCGGATTGCCGGGCTGCTGCCGGAGGAGCGGGCCGCCGGGGTCGTCGCGGCGAGCGCCGGCAACCACGCCCAGGGGGTCGCCCTCGCCTCGGCGCTGCTCGGTGTGCGCGCCACGGTGTTCATGCCGGAGGGCGCCCCGCTGCCGAAGATCAGCGCCACCGGCGAGTACGGCGCCGAGGTGCGGCTGCACGGCCAGGTCGTCGACGAGGCACTGGCCGCCGCCCGGGACCACGCGGAGCAGACGGGCGCCGTCTTCATCCACCCCTTCGACCACCCCGACGTCATCGCCGGTCAGGGCACGGTCGGCCTGGAGATCCTGGAGCAGTGCCCGGAGGTCCGCACCATCGTGGTGGGCATCGGCGGGGGCGGGCTGGTGGCCGGGATCGCGGTGGCCGTGAAGTCCCTCAGGCCGGACGTGCGGATCGTGGGCGTGCAGGCGGAGGGCGCCGCGGCGTATCCGCTCTCGCTCGCGACGGGCCGGCCGGTGTCGGTCCGCCACCCGGTGACGATGGCGGACGGCATCAAGGTCGGACGGCCCGGCGACGTGCCGTTCGGGATCGTGGGCGAACTGGTCGACGAGGTCCGCACGGTCACGGAGGACGAGCTGTCCGCCGCGTTGCTGCTGTGTCTGGAACGGGCCAAGCTGGTGGTGGAGCCGGCCGGGGCGAGTCCGGTGGCGGCGCTGTTGAGCCGTCCGGACACCGTCGAGGGCCCGGTCGTGGCGGTGCTGTCCGGCGGGAACGTCGATCCGGTGCTGATGGAGCGGGTGCTGCGGCACGGCATGGCCGCGCAGGGCCGCTATCTGGCCGTCCGGCTCCGGCTGACGGACCGGCCGGGGGCGCTCGCGACACTGCTCGGCGTGCTGTCGGGAGCCGACGCCAACGTCCTGGACGTGAGTCACGCACGGACCGATCCACGGCTCGGGCTGACGGAGGCGGAGGTCGAACTGCACCTGGAGACCAAGGGCCCGGCCCACTGCGCCGAGGTGAGCCGCGCCCTGCACGACGCGGGCTACCCGGTGATCGGCTGACCCGCCGCCACCACGGAACCCCGGCTCGGAAGGCATCGTGCTGATCGATTCGAGAAACTCTCTTGAGTGTCGCGATACATCGCGTTACGGTGTGTGATGTGGCGATCACTCGACGACGTGGAGGCTCATATGGCCGGCGCCATCCATGCTGAAGGTCTGGTGAAGACCTTCGGTGACGTGAAGGCCCTGGACGGCGTCGATCTCGACGTCCCGGAGGGCACCGTCCTCGGCCTGCTCGGACCCAACGGCGCGGGTAAGACAACGGCGGTCCGCTGCCTCACCACGCTCCTGCGCCCCGACAGCGGCCGGGCCGAGGTCGCCGGCTTCGACGTGCTCGCCCACCCGGACGCGGTGCGCCGGTCCATCGGCCTGTCCGGCCAGTTCGCGGCGGTCGACGAATACCTCACCGGCCGCGAGAACCTCCAGATGGTCGGCCGGCTCTACCAGATGTCCTCCAGAGAGGCGAAGGCCCGCACGGCCGAGCTGCTCGAACAGTTCCACCTGGCCGACGCCGCCGACCGCCCCACCAAGACCTACTCCGGGGGCATGCGCCGCAGACTCGACCTCGCGGCGGCGCTCGTCGTCTCCCCGCCCGTGATGTTCATGGACGAGCCGACGACCGGCCTCGACCCCCGCAACCGGCAGCAGTTGTGGGAGGTCATCAAACAGCTCGTCTCCGGTGGTACGACGCTGCTGCTCACCACCCAGTATCTGGAGGAGGCCGACCACCTCGCGCACGACATCGCCGTGGTCGACCACGGCCGGGTCATCGCCCAGGGCACATCGGACCAGCTCAAGGCCCGCACCGGCGGCGAGCGCGTCGAGGTCGTGGTGCACGAGCGCGAGCACATGACGACCGCGTCCGAGGTGCTGCGCGGTTTCGGCAAGGGAGAGACCACGGTCGAGGAACACATGCGCAAGCTCACCGTGCCCGTGGCGGGCGGCGCCAAGCTCCTCGCCGAGGTCATCCGGGAACTGGACGCCCGCGGCATCGAGATCGACGACATCGGCCTGCGCCGCCCCACCCTCGACGACGTGTTCCTCTCCCTGACCGGTCACCTGGCCGAGGCCGAGGAGGCGCGGGAGAACGGCACGCGGGGCGGGACGGGACGCAGGCGCAGGAAGGAGACCGCCCCGTGAGCACCCTCACCGACACCGCGCGGATCGCACCCCCGGGGAACCCGGTGGGCCGGTTGATCCGGGACTCCCTGGTCGTCGCCAGGCGGAACCTGATCAGAATGGCCCGGATCCCCGAAATGGTGGTGTTCGGGCTGATCCAGCCGATCATGTTCGTGGTGCTGTTCACCTACGTCTTCGGCGGCTCCATGAACATCGGCGGCAGCACCGACGCGTCCGTCTACCGCGAGTTCCTGATGGCCGGCATCTTCGCGCAGACGGTCACCTTCGCCACCGCCGGAGCGGGCGCGGGCATCGCCGACGACATGCACAAGGGCCTCATCGACCGGTTCCGCTCCCTGCCCATGGCCCGTGGCGCGGTGCTGACCGGGCGGACCCTCGCCGACCTCGTACAGACGGCGCTCACCCTGTTCGTGCTGGCCATGGTCGCCCTGCTGGTCGGCTGGCGCACGCACACCAGCATCGGCGAGGTGCTCGGCGCGTTCGGGCTGCTGCTCCTGGCCGGGTACGCGTTCACCTGGATCGGTGCGGTGATCGGCCTGTCGGTGCGCACTCCGGAGGCTGCCACCTCGGGCGGACTGATCTGGCTCTTCCCGGTCACGTTCATCTCGAACGCGTTCGTGGACTCGGACCAGATGACGCCCTGGCTGCGTGACATCGCCGAATGGAACCCGTTCAGCGCCACCGTCCAGGCCTGCCGTGAGCTGTTCGGCAATCCCGGTGTCTCGCAGTCGGACGCCTGGCCGATGCAGAACCCGGTGTGGGCGTCACTGATCTACTCGGTCCTGATCGTCCTCATATTCAGGACGCTCGCGGTGCGCAAGTACCGGTCCGCGACGGCATGAGTGCGCATGAGTGTGCCCCCGGCGCACACGGGCGCCGGGGGCACGACTCGGGACGTCGGGGGAGGGGTCAGCTCTCGTACGGCTCGGCCTTGAGGATCCGCACCGACGCCTTCTTTCCGTTCGGCAGCTCGTACTGGGCGTCCTCGCCGACCTTGTGGCCGATCACGCCGGTGCCCAGCGGCGACTGCGGAGAGTACGTCTCGACGTCGGCGCTCGCGTACTCGCGGGAGGCGAGAAGGAAGGTCAGCGTGTCGTCCTCGTCGCCGTCGAAGGCGATCGTGACGACCATGCCGGGGGCGACGGCGCCGTTGGCGGCCGGGGCCTCGCCGACCTTGGCGTTCTCGAGGAGCTGGGTGAGCTGGCGCACACGGAGCTCCTGCTTGCCCTGCTCCTCCTTGGCCGCGTGGTACCCGCCGTTCTCGCGCAGGTCGCCCTCCTCGCGCGCGGCCGCGATCTTGGCGGCGATCTCCGTGCGCGCAGGACCAGTAAGGTACGCAAGCTCGTCCTTGAGCTTGTTGTACGCCTCCTGGGTCAGCCAGGTGACGGACTCGCTGGTCTGGG